>JAITAJ010000162.1 GCA_031284185.1 Accumulibacter sp.
GCTCGGGTTCAGAGGACAGAACCTGGAGAAGACAGAAGACAGATTGGCTTGGGCGCTTCGCGCCGGAATGAGGAAAGGAAAACCGAGCGCTTGGTTTTTCGTTATCACTCCGGCGCGAAGCGCCCAAACTGATCTGTCTTCTGTCTTCTCTAGCACGCTGTCCTCTGAATCACAGCCCTCTGTAAAGCTGCTCGTAGTTGGCGGCTGAGTCGTCCCACGAGAAATCCTGCCGCATCGCCTTTCGCTGGATTTTTTCCCAGGCCGAACCATTGTTGCGATAAAACTCGCAAGCCTCGCGGATTCGTGCTCCGAGCGCATGACGCGACGCTTCGCCGAAAACGAAACCCGTCGCCCTGTCCTGCGCAAGAGTTTCGTCGTTGATGTCGACAACCGTGTCGGCCAGCCCGCCGACATGACGAACCAAGGGCAAAGTCCCATAGTGCAGGGCATAAAGCTGTGTCAGACCACAAGGCTCGAAACGCGACGGGACCAGGAGGATGTCCGCCCCCGCCATGAAGCGATGCGACATCGATTCGTCATACCCGATGCAGACCGCCACATTACCGGGATTGACCGAGGCCGCATAACGAAAACCGGCTTCGAGGTCTCCATCACCCGTTCCCAGCACGACCAGCTGCGCCTCTTGTTGCAGCAATTCCGGTAATGCCGCCAGGAGCAAGTCCATTCCTTTTTGCGAAGTCAGGCGGCTGACCACGGCGAAGAGCGGCCCGCGCGCTTCCGTCGACAAACCGAATTCCATCTGCAATGCCCGTTTGCACGCCTTCTTTCCCGCAAGATCGTCGGCCGAGTACGGTTCGAGGATATTCGCGTCGCCCGGATTCCACACCGCATAATCGACGCCATTGAGAATCCCCGACAAGTCCCCCGCGCGATCCCGCATCACTCCATCGAGTCCGTAACCAAATTCCGGCGTACAGATTTCCCGCGCGTAATTCGGGCTTACCGTCGTGATCTTGCTCGCGTAAACCAGCCCCGCCTTCATGAAGGAAATATTACCGTGGAATTCGACTCCATGCGGGTTCAGCCTGCGCATTGACAAACCGAGGTCATAATTGCAATCCATCGGAAAAATACCGCGGAACGCGAGATTGTGAATGGTGAAGACGGTGGGCACCCTCAGTCCCGGATTCTGCGTGATATAGACAGGCGTCAGGCCGGTATGCCAATCGTGCGCATGAACGACGTCCGGTATCCATTCCGGGTCGAGTTCCCCCGAGGCCAGATGCGCCGCCATCCAGCCGAGCAGCCCGAAACGCCGGTGGTTGTCGCTCCAGTCGTGTCCGTCGGGACCGATATAGGGATTGCCTTTCCGGCGGAAAAGGAAGGGCGCGTCGATGACGTAGGCCGGCAGCCTGCTGTCCGGCAGTCGGCCAGCGCACAGCGTCACGGATGCCGCGCCGAAAACCGGCCCGATCCGCATGAGGGGACGCAGATCGGCGATTCCGTCAAGCATGGCCGGAAAACCCGGCAGCAGCACGCGAACATCGAGGCCACGCCTGGCCAGGGCGGGCGGCAACGAACCAACTACGTCGGCCAGACCGCCGGTTTTGACCAGGGGGAAAATTTCGGAAGCGGCGTGAAGTATACGCATGGGGTCAGAAGGATGTCGGTTTCAGAGTCAGCGCAGCCGCTCCAGCATCTGCCGCGTCACCAGGATCACTCCGTTGTCGGTTCGGCGAAAACGGCGCGCATCCGCGTCGGCATCCTCGCCGATGACCATGTCCGGCGGAATGGAGACGCCGTGGTCGATGATACATCGGTTCAGGCGCGCGCCCCGGCCAATCATCACCTCGGGCAACAGGACGGACCAGTTGATCTTGGAGTAGGAGTGTACGCGGCACGAAGAAAAAAGCAGCGAACGATTCAATTCGCCCGAAATGATACAACCCCCCGAGACCGTCGACTCGATGGCGACGCCGTGACGATCGATCTGGTTGTGTACGAATTTGGCGGGAGGGAGTTGCTGCTGGTAAGTCCATACCGGCCAGCTACGGTCGTACAGGTTCAGCGCCGGGTCGGTCGCGGTCAGGTCGATGTTGGCTTCCCAGTACGAGTCGATCGTTCCGGCATCGCGCCAGTAATTTTCCTTGTCCGGTCCCTCTTCCGGCGCATGCACGCAACTGCGGACGAACGAATGCGCGCAGGCGACGCCGTTTCGCACCGCTTGCGGGATGATGTCCTTGCCGAAGTCGTGACTGGACGCCGAATCGCTGATGTCGCGCGTCAGCTCGCTGTAGAGGTATTCCGCATTGAAGATGTAAATTCCCATGCTGCACAGCGAACTGTCCGGTTTTCCGGGCATCGGAGGCGGATCGGCGGGCTTCTCCACGAAATCGGTGATCCGGTTGGTGCCGTCGACCGCCATCACGCCGAATCCCTTGGCATCCTGCCGCGGAACCTCGATGCAGGCGACCGTGCATTCCGCGCCGCTTTCGACGTGATCGACCAGCATCGCCGCATAGTTCATCTTATATACGTGGTCACCGGCCAGAATCAGCACATACTTCGGCGACGGACGATACGTCTCGAAAATGTCGATGTTCTGATATACCGCGTCGGCCGTGCCACGGTACCAGGATTCCTCGTCTACGCGCTGCTGGGCCGGCAGCAGGTCGATGAATTCGTTGTCTTCGCCGCGCAGGAAGCCCCAGCCGCGCTGGATGTGGCGCAACAGGCTGTGGGACTTGTACTGCGTGACGACCCCGATACGCCGGATGCCGGAATTGACACAGTTGGACATGGCAAAGTCGATGATCCGATATTTGCCACCGAAATAGACGGCTGGTTTCGCGCGGCGATCGGTCAGTTCGTACAATCGGCTTCCCCGTCCTCCGGCCAGAAGCAGCGCCACCGTTCTACCCGGTAATTGAAAAGTTCTTTTTTCTGTCATTTGGCCACGCTCCTCATGATTGCAGATCCCAACTACAACACTTTCTGAACGAAACCATTCCGGTCAACTGATGACGTCCGGCGCGCTCCGGCCCGTGATCGCCGCGATGTCGGCAATCTTTTCCGCCAGATCCACCAGGGGAGCCAATGCCGTCTGCGTCGGGACGTCGTGCAACGCCGCGTCCGCTACGTAGCGTTCGAGGTAAACACGCAGCGTCGCGCCTTCGGTGCCCGTTCCCGACAGCCTGAAAACCACGCGCGATCCGCCTTGCAGCAGTATGCGAATCCCCTGCTTTTCGCTGCGCGAGCCATCGACGGGATCGGTATAGGCAAAATCACCGGCGGCCTCGATACGCATACCGGAAACATCCAGCCCCGGCAGCCCCGACAACTTGCCACGCAACTCAGCGAACAGCCTGTCCGCCTTTGCCGTTTCGATGCCTTCGTAGTCATGCCGGGAATAAACATTACGGCCGAATTTCCGCCAGTGTTCGCGCACGATCCGCGCCACCGGCTCATTGCGCGCGGCCAGGATGTTCAACCAGAAAAGCACGGCCCACAGACCATCCTTTTCCCGCACGTGATTGGAACCCGTCCCCGCGCTCTCCTCGCCGCACAAGGTGACCTTGCCCGCATCCAGCAGATTGCCGAAAAACTTCCATCCCGTCGGCGTCTCGAAACAGGGAATGCCGAGCGAGGCGGCCACGCGGTCGACCGCGCAACTCGTCGGCATCGAACGCGCCACGCCCGAGAGGCCCCCGGAATACGCCGGAACGCAGCCGTGGTTGGCGGCGAGTATGGCCAGGCTGTCGCTCGGGCTGACGATGAAGTCGCGGCCGACGACCATGTTGCGGTCGCCGTCGCCGTCCGAGGCGGCGCCGAAACTCAAGCCCGAATGCGGGTCGGCGAGCGATGCCACCAGATCGGCGGCATGGACGGGATTCGGATCGGGATGAAGCCCTCCGAAATCGGGCAGCGGGGTGGCATTGACCACCGTCCCGGCCGGCGCGCCGAGACGCCTCTCGAAAATCTCTTTGGCATACGGTCCGGTCACCGCGTTCATCGCGTCGAAACGCATACGGAATTCAGGCCGCGCGAAGAGCGCCGCGATCTTCTCGAAATCGAACAGCGTTTCCTGCAACTCGGCATAATCGGCAACCGGATCGATGACCTGCACGAGCATGTCGCCGATCGCCGTTTCGCCAGGCGCGCCAAGATCGACGTCCGGCGCGTCAAAGTACCTGTAAACGCCGATTGACCGGGTGCGCTGATACACCGCTTCGGTGAAAGTCTCGTTGGCCGGCCCGCCGTTGGCAAGGTTGTACTTGATCCCGAAATCGCCGTCGGGCCCGCCGGGATTGTGGCTCGCGGAAAGGATGATGCCGCCGAACGCCGCGTGCTTGCGGATCACCGCGCTCGCTGCCGGCGTGGAAAGGATTCCGCCCTGCCCGACCATGACCTTGCCGAATCCGGCGGCAGCGGCCATGCGCAGGATGATCTGGATCGCCGTGTCGTTGAAGTGGCGGCCGTCACCGCCGAGCACCAGCGTTTTTTTCTCCTGCCCGGACAGAGTGTCGAAGATCGATTGGACGAAATTCTCCAGATAGCCCGGCTGGGAGAATACCTTGACCTTTTTGCGCAGCCCGGATGTTCCCGGTTTTTGCTCCGCGAAAGGCGTGGTGGAAACGGTTGCGACAGTCATTCGGACATTCCCCCATTCATGTGTTCATGTGGCGCCCCTCCCGCATGGCGGACACGGGCGGCTCAGGATTGCTTGCGGCAATATGCCAGCAAGGCTCGCGTGGACGGATCGAAGGCCGAGGCCAGCGACGGGTCGGCGAAGGCGGGAAGTATCCGGCCGGCCACGGCCTTGCCGAGTTCCACGCCCCATTGATCGAAGGAATTGATGCCCCAGATCAGGCCCTCTACGAACACCTTGTGCTCGTAGAGCGCGATCAGCGATCCCATCGTCGCGGGCGAGAGGCTCTTCAGGAGCAGGGTCGACGACGGCTGGTTGCCCGCGAAGACGCGATGCGGCAACAGTTTGGCGATCTGTTCCGGAGGCACCCGCTCCTTCTCCATGCTTTCCCGCACTTCGTTCTCGGTCTTGCCGAACGCGAGCGCGGAACTCTGCGCGAAACAGTTCGACAGCAAGGCTTCCTGATGGCCCGGCAACGGATAATCGGAACGGATCGACGCGATGAAGTCACAGGGAACCAGGCGTCCGCCCTGATGCAGAAGCTGAAAGAAGGCATGCTGGCCGTTGTTGCCAAGTTCTCCCCAGACGACCGGGCAGGTCTCGCCGCGCACGGGGCCGCCCGCGATGCCGACCGATTTGCCGTTGCTCTCCATTTCGAGCTGTTGCAGAAACGACGGAAAATACTTGAGCGATTCGTTGTAGGGCAGGACGGCGTGGGTCGCCGCGCCCAGGAAATTGACGTTCCAGATGCCGATCAGCCCCATGAGCACCGGCAGATTCTGCGCCAGCGGCGCGGTCCGGAAGTGCTCGTCCATGCGCTCGGCGCCGCGCAGCAGTTCATCGAAGGCATGCGGCCCGATGGCGATCATCAGCGAGAGTCCGACCGCCGACCACAACGAATAGCGCCCGCCGACCCAATCCCAGATCGGAAACACGCGCTCCGGCGCGATGCCGAACATGGCCGCGCGTTCGGGCTTGCTGGAAACCGCGGCGAAATGCCTGGCGAGATCGACTTCCTCGCCGAGATTGGCCCTCAGCCAGTCACGCGCCGTCTCGGCGTTGAGCATGGTTTCCTGTGTGGTGAAGGTCTTGCTGACGACGATGAACAGCGTCGTCCGCGGATCGAGCGTCTGCAACAGGGGGGCCAGCTGGGCGCCGTCGAGATTCGACACATAATGCACGGAGAGCGCCGGGTGCGCGATCGAGCGCAGGGCCTGGTTTACCATCTTCGGCCCCAGGTCGGAACCGCCGATGCCGATGTTTACCACGTCGCGGATCGCCATGCCCTCGTGCCCCGGCGCTTCTCCCGCGCGCAGGAGTTCGGCGAACCGGGCCATCCGCGAGCGGGTCGCGAGAACCTCCGGCATCACGTCCATGCGCGCGCTCGGAAAAGGCCCCGAGGAACGCCGCAAGGCCGTATGCAGGACGGAACGGTCTTCGCTGACGTTGATGCGATCACCGTCGAACATGCGCCGGATTCCTTCAGGAACCGAAGACGCTTCAGCCAGCTCGACCAAGAGGTCCAGCGTCTCGCGGGTCAGGCGTTGTTTGGAGAAATCGAAGAGGAGAACGTCTTCAAGGGAAAGACTCAACGATGCCGCCCGGCCGGAATCGTCCGCGAATAAATCCCGCAGGTGTTTCATTCCGAGTTTTTGCTGATGGGCCGTCAAGGCCGCATACGCATGCGAGGCTGTATTCGTCATACTGGCAATCTCCGATGAATTGTTCTTCGGCATGAGACCACTCCGGACCCTCCGCCCATCGTCCGAAAAGCGCGGCAGGCAACGAACCCGAGCTTATTTTATGCCCAATGCCCACCGTTCCGCGATACTTGAAGCACAAAAATTTTTGCGACAGAATTCTTCGGATCAAACCCCTGCCCCGCGATTTCAGGACGAGAATGCGGATCAGAGGCCGTCCGGCTGGAAATTTGTGGTGAATTATTGGATAATGATGCGGTTTCTACGGGTGAGGGGACGCGCGTCGTTGCTGCCGTGACTGTATTCCCGTTTCCATGACGTTTCTGTAGCCAGAATCAAATCAATCGTGTGTCAGTGCGTTTTTCCACTCATGAAAGGTTCCACGCGAATCGCCACCGGCCTCGGTGTCCGTTTTTTTTAACTAGGAAGGTAAATCATGACTATCAAAGTTGGCATCAATGGTTTCGGTCGCATCGGACGTATGGTCTTCCGGGCGGCGGCGCAGAATTTCAACGACATCGAGATCGTCGGCATCAACGATCTGCTCGAGCCTGATTACATGGCTTACATGCTCAAATACGATTCCGTACAGGGCCACTTCAAGGGACAGGTTTCCGTCGAAGGCAACGCGCTGGTCGTCAATGGCCGGAAAATCCGCCTGACCGCCGCCAAGGATCCCGCCGAACTCAAGTGGAACGAAGTCGGCGCCGAAATCATCGTCGAATCGACCGGCTTGTTCCTGACCAAGGAGACCTGTCAGAAGCACATTGCCGCCGGCGCCAAAAAAGTCATCCAGAGCGGTCCGTCGAAGGACGACACCCCGATGTTCGTGTTCGGCGTCAACCACGCCGCCTACGCCGGCGAGGCGATCATCTCCAACGCCTCCTGCACGACCAACTGCCTGGCCCCGCTGGCCAAGGTCATCAACGACACCTTCGGCATCAAGCGCGGCCTGATGACTACCGTACATGCCACGACCAACACGCAGAAGACCGTCGACGCGCCGTCGAACAAGGACTGGCGCGGCGGGCGCGGCATCCTGGAAAACATCATCCCGTCCTCGACGGGCGCCGCCAAGGCCGTCGGCAAGGTCATCCCCGAACTGAACAAGAAACTGACCGGCATGTCCCTGCGCGTTCCGACCTCCGTCGTTTCGGTCGTCGACCTGACTTGTGAGTTGAACAAGCCGACCAGCTACGAGGAAATCTGCAAGGTCGTGAAGGCGGCTTCGGAAGGCGCCATGAAGGGCGTCCTCGGCTATACCGAAGACAAGGTGGTGTCGACCGATCTCCGTGGCGAGGTCTGCACTTCCGTGTTCGATGCCGGCGCCGGTATCGCGCTCGATCCGACCTTCGTCAAGCTGGTCGCCTGGTACGACAACGAGTGGGGGTTCTCCAACAAGGTGCTGGAGATGGTCCGCGTCATGTCCTCCAAGTAACGACTCGAATGAAAGGGTGCCGCAAGGCGCCCTTTTTTGTCTTTTCAATTTCCGAACGAGAGAGTTTTTCCATGACTTTCAAACGTCTCACCGATCTCGACGTGGCTGGCGAGCGTGTTTTCATCCGCGCCGACCTGAACGTCCCCCAGGATGACAAGCTGAACATCACGGACGACACCCGCATCCGCGCCGCGCTGCCCGGTATCCGCTATGCCCTGTCCAAGGGCGCCGCGGTAATGGTCACCTCCCACCTCGGTCGCCCCACCGAAGGCGAATTCAAGCCGGAGGATTCGCTTGCCCCGGTCGCGAAGCGCCTGTCCGAACTGCTCGGCAAGGATGTCCGCCTGGTTCGGGACTGGGTTGACGGCGGTTTCGAGGTGAGCCGCGGAGAGGTCGTCATGCTGGAAAACAGCCGCTGCAACAAGGGTGAAAAGAAGTGCGACGACGAACTATCGCGGAAGATGGCCGCGCTCTGCGACGTGTGGGTGATGGATGCCTTCGGCACCGCGCACCGTGCCGAAGCCACCACCTACGGCATGGGCAAGTATGCCAAAGTCGCCTGCGCGGGGCCGTGTGTCGCCTCCGAACTCGAAGCGCTGACCAAGGCGCTGGCAAAACCGGCCCGTCCACTGGTAGCCATTGTCGGCGGTTCCAAGGTCTCGACCAAACTGACGGTTCTCGAAAGTCTGTCCGCCAAGGTCGACCAGTTGGTCGTCGGCGGCGGCATCGCCAACACCTTCCTGCTCGCTTCCGGCAAGAAGATCGGTAAATCGCTGGCCGAGAAGGATCTCGTCGATCAGGCGAAGGTCGTGATGAACAGGGTCGAGGTTCCGTTGCCCGTCGATGTCGTCTGCGCCAAGGAGTTTTCGGCCACGGCGCCGGCCACCGTCAAGAGTGTCGACGATGTCGCCGATGACGACATGATCCTCGACATCGGTCCGCGATCGGCCAAGGCGCTCGCCGGGGTCATTGCCGGGGCCGGCACGGTGGTATGGAACGGCCCGGTCGGCGTCTTCGAGATGGAAGCCTTTGCCAACGGCACCAAGGAGTTGGCCAGGGCCATCGCGGAATCGAAGGCATTCACGCTGGCCGGTGGCGGTGATACCGTCTCGGCCATCAATGTTTTCAAGATCCATGACAAGGTTGGCTACATCTCGACCGCCGGCGGCGCCTTCCTGGAATTCCTGGAAGGCAAGCGCCTACCCGCCGTAGACATCCTTGAGGCGCGAGCCTGACCAGAGGCTGGAGGACAGAAAAACCAGCACCCGGTCGATCTGTCCTCCGTCTTCTATCCTCTGAAACCCTCTGAACAGAACAGAGGACAGAAAACCAGCCCTCGGTTTGTCTGTCCTCCGTCTTCTATCTTCTGAAACCCTCTGAACAGAACGGAGGACAGAAAACCAATCCTCGGTTTGTCTGTCCTCCGTCTTCTATCCTCTGAACAGGTTCGTCTGTTTTCTTCCGTCTTCTGAAATACTCATCTGAACGGCCAGATCATGGGAATCAGCGCCACGCAGACGATCCATTCCAGAAGGACGAGTGGCAGACCGCACTTGACGTAATCCATGAATCGATAACCACCCGCGCCGAGCACCAGCGTGTTGGGCGGCGTGCCCACGGGCGTGGCGAAGGCGCAGGAAGCCGCGATGGCGATGGCCATGATCACCGCGTGAGGCGAAACGCCGATGCCATTGGCGATGGATATCCCCAAGGGGCAGAGCAGCGCGGCCGAAGCCGTATTGGACATGAACTGCGTGAGGACGGCGGAAATGATGAACAGCACGGCCGTCAACACGTAGGGCGAGGGATTCTGTCCCATCATGCCGACGACGGTATCCGCAATCATCTTGCCCGCGCCGCTTTTATCCATGGCCGTCGCCACGGGCATCATTCCGGCGAAGAGGAAGATGGTCACCCAGTCGATGCCCCGATAGGCTTCCTGCTCGGTCAGACAGCCGGTCAGCACCAGGATGATCGCGCCGATCGTCGCCGCCATTTCCAGACTCATTCCGATGCCCATTTTCTTGATGGGGCCTTCCAGAGCCATGACGAAGACCACGCCAATGAGCGTGATACCCGTGATCCACATCTTGCGCGGATCGTTGGTCTTGGCGACGGCTTCTCCCTTGTGCGCTTCCGCGGCTTTCAGGGCATCCGCTTCGCTCAGGCTCGACTTGGGCAGGAGGTGCCTGCCGACCAGAACCATGTAAACGATGGCCACGAAGGTCACCGGAATGCCGATCTTGGCGAACTCGAAGAAACCGAAGGTCGGGAAATTCGCGGCGGAAAGGGCGCTGTTACCGATGATGTTGGGCGGCGTGCCGACCAGCGTGATGGTACCGCCCGCGCCTGCCGCGAAGGCCAGGGGCATGAGCTGGCGCGCGGCGGGAATCCCGGCCGACGCGCAAACGGCGATGATGACGGGCATCAGCGCGGCGCACGTGCCGGTGTTGGAGGAAACCGAGGAGAGGGCCGCCGTGACCAGACCGACACCGACCATCAGGGGCACTTCCTTCGTGCCGCAAGCCTTGACGACCCGGGTACCGATGAATTGCGCCAGGCCCGTGTGGAACATGGCCGAGCCGATGACGAACATGGCCGCGAACAGCACCACGGTGGAATTGGCCAAGCCGGTGAAGACCTGGTTGGTTTTGATCACGCCGAGCAGTCCGAGCACGACGGCCCCCGCCATGGCAGTGACCGCCAAGGGGACCAGCTCCGTGACGAAAAACACGGCCATGACGGCAAGGACAAGCAAGGTCAATGTTGAGGGAGAAATATCCATGGGTACCTCCACTAAAAAAGTAGTTTTCGATGAAGAAGCCGATGTCAGGGTTTGCAAGCCCTCCGGCCATACAGCCCCGCAAGTGAGCACTATCGCCATCCAAACCAAGGTCGGCAATCGTGGAAACCCGCAATTTCAAAAGACGGAATCTTGAGAAGGCCGATCGGCCCGGGCGCTTCGCGCCAAGCGAGAAACGCAAGAGCGAACGCTTAGTTTTTCTGTCTTCTGGAGCCTGGGCGCTTCACGCCGAGCGAAAAGCACAAGACCGAGCGCTCGATTTTTCTGTCTTCTGGAGCCTGGGCGCTCCGCGCCGGGCGAGAAGCGCAAGACCGAGCGCTCGGTTTTTCTGTTTTCTGGAGCCTGGGCGCTTCGCGCCGAGCGAGAAGCGCAAGACCGAGCGCTCGGTTTTTCTGTCTTCTGGAGCCTGGGCGCTTCACGCCGAGCGAGAGACGCAAGATCGAGCGCTCGGTTTTTCTGTCTTCTGTCTTCTCAAACCGCTGTCTTCTGAAACGGATCACCAAAAAAAGAGACGGTTCCCGGGAACCGTCTCTTTG
>JAITAJ010000177.1 GCA_031284185.1 Accumulibacter sp.
GTCACTTGCGGGGCGATGTGATCGTAGGTTTCCACCAGAAAGCCGCCGGTGCCGCAGGCCGGGTCGAGCACGGTTTCGCCGAGGCGTGGATCGACGACCCGCACCATGAAGCGCACCACTGGGCGCGGGGTGTAGAACTCGCCCGCGTCGCCCGCCGCGTCGCGCATCTCGCGCAACATGGATTCGTAGAGGTGCGAGAGGGTGTGGATTTCATCAGAGGCGTTGAAGTGGATGCCGTCGATCTTGTTGACGATCTCGCGCAGCAGGTAGCCGCTTTCCATGCGGTTCTGCACGCTTCGGAAAACGTTGGCGACGATTTCGCGCTGACTGCCTTTCTCGCCGCTGTCCGCCAGATCACGCAGGTAGGCGAACAGGCCCTTGCCCCAGCGACCGTCGGGAAGGATGGCGCTATCCTGCGCGATGAATTCCAGCAGTTCGTCGCCGGAAATGCCGTCGTCCCTGCCAGCCCAGTCGCGCCAGCGGTATGGCGCTTCGATGATGGGCTGGTAGCGCCGGCCATCGAGTGCGGCTTCTTCCTCGTGGCGGATTTCCAGGTCGTCGAGGAATTTGAGGAACATCACCCAAGTGAGGAGCGGCAGGCGGTCGACGTCGCCGTTCAAGCCCTTGTCTTTGCGCAGGATTTTGCGGGCGCTGCCGATCAGGGAGGAGAGGTTGTCGCGGGTGGTGAGCGCGGCCTTGGGCACACGGGGCTTTTTGCTGGTGGCGGGCATCGGGGAGTCTTATTGGTAGAGCGCGATCTGGAGCTTGGCGACGGCGTCCCGCATACCCGGCACGCCGTCGAAGTATTGCGCGGCGATTTCGGACGGGGAGCCGTAACGGTCGAAGGGCTGCACCTTGATCAGTTCAGAAAGCCGGTCGAACTGAATGATGCCGCGCTCGATGTAACGCTCCAGCAGAAGCGTGAGGATTTCGCGCGCGGTATCGCCATGGGCCGCGAACAAGTCTGGCATTTTGCGCCGCGCCTGCTCGGCGCGCTGGCGGCGGGTAAGCAAGGGGGCGTTCCAGGCCAGATGACAAAGCAGATCGAAAGGATCGGCGTCGGGCTGTTCGGCGCTGCTGGCGAGTTCCTCGAAACTGATGCCACGTTCGGCGAGTTCGCGCAGGACTTCGCCGCGCGTGTCGGGATTGACCCAACGGGATTGCAAGGCCTCGCGCGTCGGGTAAAGCACACGCACGGCGCGGCCCGAATATTCGGTGTATTTGATGACTTGCAGTTTCTTGCCGTCGGTGTCGAGATCATAGACAAGATGGCCGATGATTTCGACTTCACCGCCGTCGATGTAGAACTTGCGCGGTTCGGGCGGCGGGGGATCGATGATGATGGGCGGATCGCCCGTTACGCCCTCGCCGTCCGGAATGTCATCGCCTTCGCCGGGAGCGCCGTCTTCTTCGCGGGTCTCCCCATTCGGTTCCGGGAGCGGGTTTTCACCGTCGATCACGTTGCCGTCGCCGTCGATGGTTACGTCCTCGCTTCCTTCCGGGAAGCCGTCGAAATCCGGATCGGCGAAGTGCTGGGTGGCCGTGCCGGTGAAGTCGATGATGCTGAAGTATTCCTTGCCGTAATCCACCTTGAGCCGGGTGCCGCGTCCGATGATCTGTTTGAACTCGGCGTCCGATCCCACGACGCGGACCAGCACGACGTTCTTGACCATTTCGGCGTCGACGCCGGTGGTCAGCAGTTGCGAAGTGGTGAGGATGACCGGCGCGGGTTTGTCCACATCCTGGAAATTAGCCAGATGCGCCGCGCCGATGTCGCCCTCGTCGCCCGTGACGCGGCAGACGTAATCGGGATAGAGCTTCATCAGGCCGCTGTTGAGATTGACCAGTTCCTGCCGCATCTCGGCGGCGTGTTCCTGATCGACACAGAACACGAGCGTCTTGGCGAAACGATCCGTGCCTTTGAGGAAGTCCGTCAAGTGCCGGGCCATCGCCCGTGTCCGGGCGCGCAGGGCGATGACGCGCTCGAAGTCCTTGGTCTGGTATTCCTCGTCGGGCACCGGGCGGCCATAGCGATCCAGTTCGTCCTTGCCGGGCCGCCAGCCGGCGGCGTCGACCGAGGAAATGACACGATGGACGCGATATGGAGCAAGAAAGCCGTCTTCGATGCCCTGACGCAGACTGTAGGTGTAGACGGGCTTGCCGAAGTAGGCGTAGGTGTCGCGCGATTCCTGGCGCAAGGGTGTCGCCGTCATGCCGAACTGCACGGCGGGAGCGAAGTATTCGAGCACCGCGCGCCAGGCGCCCGCGTCCCGGCTCGATCCGCGATGGCATTCGTCGACGATGATGAGATCGAAGAAGTCCGGGCGGTATTGGCGATATACGTCCGAACTAGCGTTGGTGAGCGCTTGGTAGAGGCCGAAATAGATGTCGCGGCTTTTGCTGGCCTCGCCTCCCGTGATCTTGTGGCGGGCGTCGGCAAAAGGGGCGAACATCTGCGCCATCGGGTAGTCGACCAGAATGTTGCGGTCGGCCAGAAACAGAATCTTGGGGCGGCGGTATTCGCCGTTGCGGTTCCAGCGGCTGCTCCAGAGCTTCCAGCAAATCTGGAAGGCGACGCAAGTTTTGCCGGTGCCGGTCGCCATGGTAACGAGAATGCGTTTCTGCCCGAGCAGGATGGTTTCGACCACGCGCTGAATGGCGATTTGCTGGTAGTAGCGGGGTTCCTTGCCGGAAACCAGATTGAACGGCTCCAACAAAGGCCGCGTGGCGGTCTGCGGCAAACCTTCCGCCGCGATCAGGCGCGCGAACAGTTCATCGGGTGTGGCATAGCGGTCAACATTGCGCTCAGCGCCAGCGGAAAGGTCGATTTCGATGATGTCGCGCCCGTTGGAAGCGTAGGCAAACTTGAGGCCGAGCAGTTCAGCGTATTCGCGCGCCTGCTGCACACCGTTTTGCGCGGGCAGCCCCCATTCCTTCGCTTCGAGCACGGCGAGCGGCAAATCCCGCCGGTAGAAGAGCAGGTAATCCACACGCTTGCGCTCGCCGCGCTTGACCCTGCCGCCCGTGACGGTGATGCGGCCATTGGTGAAGCTGCGCTGTTCGCCGATGGCGTGCGGCAAAGTATTCCATCCGGCTTCGATCAGTTTGGGTGTAATGAACTCGCGGCTGGTGTCGGCTTCGTTGAAAGCGCTATTTGTCATCGGTATGGGCGTCGGCGCACAATTTGGACCATTTTACCCGCCAAACTGGCGGATAAGCTGAAGGAGAAACACAATGATAGTCTGGATGGTCACCGTTGTCTCTACGCCAGTCCGGCAGAGCATGAGTGCGTTGCCCGGAAACTCAAACCAAATTCTGTTCCAGCGGTTTCCGTAGATATCTGCAAATTGTTGAAAATAATTGATTTTTCATCGTAAAACCAACTCCGGTTTGAAACCCCGCCCTTCAGGCCGGGGTTTCGACCGTGGCCATTGAGGAGGGGATGCAAACCCCTTCCCAATGGAGTTAGACCGACAGCCCTGAAGGACTGTCGCTAATTTTTTGCTTTTCCAACAGTCTGCTGAAAATGACGGAAATCTACAGGCAACCGGCGCGATCCATTCGCGCCGGTTCTATTTCCACCCTGGCTTTCCCTGTGCTTTGCAGGATCGAAAGGCAGGGACTATTGAGCGATACGTCGTCGAACAGGTATCAGAGGCTTTGAGCAGATACGGAAAGTGAATCGGCCTGTGCCAAGGATGCTATGTACCGCCATCGATCAGTTCGATATGGACGTGCCCGAAATGCAATGGCACGCACGAGATCGTGCAGAGATCAGAGAGCACGAGCCACATGGGCCTCGCGCTCGGGAAGGCGACAAGACCTCCTGCGGCGCGACGCTGGTCCCCAAGGTGCAATCGCGCGGCACGGTCGAAAGCTTGAAGCCATGAAACACTGGCTTTGGCGCGCTCGCGCCGTTGTGGGGACTGGCGGTCTGGTTCGCACCGCACTATGCGCCTCGCGATGACGACGGGGGCGGCTGAATCGCCGGGCGCGCCGACGGCTACATCGCGCCGGGATGGTTCGGCCCGTCACCGCCCTGCGGCGGTTTCCAGACGATGTTTCGCGCCGGATCCTTGATGTCGCAGGTTTTGCAGTGCAGGCAGTTCGCCGCGTTAATCAGCAGGCGCGGTTCTCTATCCTTGCCGCACAGGACTTCGAAGACTCCGGCGGGGCAGTAGCGCTGTTCGGGCGCGTCGTACAGCGCGAGGTTGATCCGCGTGAAAACGGCGGAGTCTTCGAGTTTCAAGGGAGTGGGCTGCCTTTCGTCGTAGCGGA
>JAITAJ010000184.1 GCA_031284185.1 Accumulibacter sp.
ATCCCTTTCTGCGCATATAGCGTACAGATGGCCACGACCCGCTTGCTGTCCTCGACGCTGGCCTTGGTCAGGCCCTCGTCGAGCTTCATGTTCTGCTTGATGAACTCCACCGCGCGGTACGCGCCGGTCGACACGGCCTGCGTGGAGGCGCCGGAGAACCAGAAGATCGTCGCGCCGCCGATGATGAGGCCCAGCAGGAAGGGCGGATGCAGCATCGACAGGTGGCTGACGTTGTCCGTCAGACCGTTGGTCAGCAGCATGATGATCGAGAAGACCATGGTCGCCGCGCCGACGACCGCCGTACCGATCAGCACCGGCTTGGCGGTGGCCTTGAAAGTATTGCCGCAGCCGTCGTTTTCTTCCAGCAGGGCCTTGGCCTTGTCGAAATCGACGGTGATGCCGAACGATTCCTTGATTTCTTTCTCGATGCCGGGAATCTGTTCGATCGTCGATAGCTCATAGACCGACTGCGCGTTGTCGGTGACCGGGCCGTAGCTGTCGACGGCGATCGTCACCGGCCCCATGCCCAGAAAGCCGAACGCGACGAGACCGAAGGAAAACACGGCGGCCATGATGCCGGCCTTGGCGGGATCGGGATTGATGACTTGCGCGAGTTCGCCCTGCGAAACGAGGTAGGCGCCGGTCATCAGGCCGACGATCACCACGCCCATCCAGAACGCGGAGAAGTTGCCGGCAGTCAGGCCCGCCAGAATGTTCAGGCTGGCTCCGCCCTCGCGGGAGGCGGTCACGACTTCGCGCACGTGGCGCGAGTTCGTCGAGGTAAACACCTTCACCACTTCCGGAATGATCGCGCCGGCCAAGGTGCCGAAGGTGATGATCAGCGAGAGCTGCCACCACAGGTCGGCATAGACCTTGCCGCCGATGACGATGTCGCCGATCAGCAGACTGGAGACGATGAAGGTGATGACGAGCGAGATGATCGAAGTCACCCAGACCAGCGAAGTGAGCGGCGCTTCAAAGTCGAAGGCGTCGAGGTTTCCGAACCTCGCCTTCATGACCGCTTCGTTGCCGATGTAGGAAATCCCCGAGGCCACGATCATCATCACGCGCATGACGAAGATCCAGACCAGCAGCTGAACCTGCACCGCCGCTTCGGGAACCGCCAGCAGGATGAAGCTGACCAGCGCGACTCCCGTCACGCCGTAGGTCTCGAAACCGTCCGCCGTCGGGCCGACCGAGTCGCCGGCGTTGTCGCCCGTGCAGTCGGCGATCACGCCCGGATTGCGCGGATCGTCCTCTTTCACCTTGAACACGATCTTCATGAGATCCGAGCCGATATCGGCGATCTTGGTGAAGATGCCGCCGGCGATCCTGAGTGCCGCGGCGCCCAGCGACTCGCCGATGGCGAAGCCGATGAAACACTTGCCAGCGAGTGCCGGCGAAATGAACAGCATGATGCCGAGCATGATCAAAAGTTCGGTGGAAATCAGCATCATGCCCACCGAGATGCCGGACTTCATCGGAATCGAATAGACGGAGAATGCCCGGCCTCCCAGCGAAGCGAAAGCCGTCCGGCTGTTGGCCAGGGTGTGGATGCGGATACCGAACCAGGCGACTCCGAAGGAGCCGGCGATGCCGACGAGCGAAAATGCCAGGATCAGCGCCACTTCACTCACCGCCATGTGCTGCACCCAGCCGAAATAGGCGATGATGATGACGCCGATGAAGATTTCCAGGAGCAGGATGAATTTACCCTGCGTCTGCATGTAGGTCTTGCAGGTCTCATAGATCAGTTCGCTGACATCGGCCATCGAGCGATGTACCGGCAGGGACTTGATCTGGCCGTAAATCACCGCGCCAAACACCAGTCCGGCGACGCACACCAGAAGACCACAGGCCAGCAACTGCCAGCCGGCCATGCCACCGAGAAAGCTGGCCAGCGCGGCATCCTTCAGGTTGGGCAGCTCCAGATTCGCCTCGGAACTGGCAAACGATAGCCGCGTACAAAAAATGGACAGCAAAAACAATAAAACGCTCAATGAAGGCTTCTTCCCCCGAAGCATGACGCAAGGGTTTCTCATCGCTATGTCCTTACAAAGTTGAAAGTTTGGGCACGGGTAATGGTTTATCCGACGAAATCAATTTTCCTGGAAGTCTACACTGCCGGCTCTTGCGCGACAACGCGCCACGATACCGCGCGATGCCGGCGGATGGTACGCGCGCGGGCCGTCACAGTCCAAGCAGGCTGACGTGCACCTTGACGATGGCCTTGCGGATCGTTGCCTTGCCCTCGATGGCCAGGCAAGGGCGATGCAGCTCCCCGGGCAGGAATACCAGATAGGTCCCCGGCGTGGCGTCGATGAAACTCTCGCCGGCGGGCGTCGGATAGAACGCCAGATCCTTGGCCTCGAACTGGTCGTCGTCGGGCGCCAGATCCGGTTGCGGCAAGGCAAAGCCGTAACGTTCACCCGTACTGAACGGAATCTGGATGTCGGCGTATTTCAGATGAGCTTCGGCGCGGCTTTCCGCCATCGTCCGCAACTCGATGTCCTGGACCGTGTAGAACAGCTTGTCGCCTTCGATCTCGTAACGGCCAGGCGTTGCCGTACCCAGGTCGACGCTTTGCAGCGCTTCCAGTGCTCGCGCGACCGCCCCGGGCAGAATGCCCCGCTGCGTCGCCACATCGGAAATACGGCCTACGATCATGACAGACTCCTTTGCGTGATTGGTAAAAGCGCGCCTTCCGCATGTTCGGCACACTCCGGGAAACCCGGGCATTATCCTCCGAAACGGAGCCGGTCGCGCGTGTTTCCGCGCGTCCATGCGCGGAACGTCATGGACGCCTTCCGTTTCTCCGCCGTTTGATCGCCCGCTCCTTTCAAGGCGCCCGCTTCAGAGCGAGTACCCGCCTTTTTCGGAACGCGAGTATGAAAAAACAATCATGGCACCGCGTTCTCGCCGGGCGGCGGCGCATTTGAAAGGCCGCCCGATTCGTCCCCGGACGGCCTTCTGCTCCGAAACGGCCCGCAATGCCGGAATCAGGCCGTGCCCCTCAGCGGCAACAGATGCGTCTTCATCTTCTGCATCGCTTTCGCTTCGATCTGACGAATGCGCTCGGCGGATACTCCGAATTCGCCCGCCAAGTCATGCAGCGTCGCCGGATCCTCGTCCAGCCAGCGCGCCTCGACGATGCGGCGGCTGCGCTCGTCCAGACCCGCCAGAGCGGTTTGCAGTCCCTCGCCCTGCAAATGATCGCGGTCACGCGCTTCGAGCACGCGCGTCGGCTCACCGCGATTGTCCTCAAGGTAGGCGATCGGCGCGAAACCTTCCTCGTCTTCGCTGCCCGCTTCAAGCGCGATGTCATGGCCGGACAGGCGGGTCTCCATCTCGACGATGTCGCCCGGCTTCACGTTCAACCGGCGCGCCACGTCATCCACCTGGACGGGGGTCAGCGTTTCGCTGCCCGGCTTCATGCTGCGCAGGTTGAAGAACAGCTTGCGCTGCGCCTTGGTCGTCGCCAGCTTGACCAATCGCCAGTTGCGCAGCACGTACTCGTGAATTTCCGCCTTGATCCAGTGGATGGCGAACGAGACGAGCCGCACGCCCTGCCGCGGGTCGAAGCGCTTGACCGCCTTCATCAGACCGATATTGCCTTCCTGAATCAGATCGGCATGCGGCAAACCATATCCGAGATAGCCGCGAGCGATGGAAATGACCAGGCGCAGATGAGAAAGAACCAGTTGACGCGCCGCTTCCACGTCGTCCTCGTCCCTGAAACTCGTCGCCAGACGGAACTCATCCGCTTCGGTAAGGATCGGGAAACGTTTCGCCGCGGCAATATAGGCGTCGAGATTACCTACCGCCGAAATCGTCGGGAAAACCAGGGCTTGCGTCATGTGTGTTTTCACCTCCCTCAAAGAGTCCACGCGGATTTTAGCACTCACGCAGCGAGAGTGCTAATCGGAAAAAAAATTTCACCGTTCCGGTCACGAAAATCCGTGGAACCGGAAAGCGGGCCGCAAGCCTCATGAGCAATCCCGTTCAGAAGGTCGAGCTGCGGATGCGAGTGAGGCCGCCGATAATCCGCCGCCGCGCCCAGCGTTCGACCAGCGCCTCATCGTGGCCGGACGGGTGCTGGCGCAGGCCGAGATGTGGGTATCCGTGCGCCGGGGGGATGCGATCCTCGTCCGTTCCGGGTTCACGCAGGGGGATACGATGACGGTCTTGTTCGGAAAACGGCGCGACGCCGGGCAGCAGACAGACATGCGGCGTACCGGGCGCTTCAAACCCGGGCAGGTTCTGACGCAAGGCTTGTACCAGCACACCGCCGCCGTGCCGCCACAACGCGACTTCGGCGGACTCGTCGAACACGGATTCGATCAGGTGGCCGGGCAGGTCCCGTTTGCGCTCGTAGGCGACGCGCCGCACGGCGCCGGAGAGCGAGAGCCGGTTTTCGTTCTGCTCGTAACCGGCAACGAAATCCTCGGTCAGCGCGTCGTGGGCGAGCGGCACTTTCAGGAGATCGGGCGGCAGCTTCGAGAGACCGTAGCTGCGGATCGAGGCATCCGGGCCGGCGAGGACGGGGCCGGACGCGGCGACCGTCCCCTGGAATGGCGGCGGTGGACGCAGCAGGACGCCCCCGTCGCAACGACTCCGGCGACGAGCGGCAGCCAGCGTAGACGTTTTTTTGTAGGGACATGGGCGCGCGGCGTCATCCCGAGCGCCTTGATGATCTCGTCATCGCGCCGCGCCTTCACACCGCTGGGCCTGACTCCGGGAGCCTGGGTTCGCCGATTTCCGGTGTGGAGGGACTACACATTGAACAGGAAATTCAGGACATCTCCATCCCGCACCATGTAATCCTTGCCCTCGGCGCGCATTTTCCCGGCTTCCTTGGCGCCCTGTTCGCCGTTGCAGGCGATGTAATCGTCGTAGGCGATGGTCTGGGCGCGGATGAAGCCGCGCTCGAAGTCGGTATGGATCGCCCCGGCGGCCTGCGGGGCGGTATCGCCACGGTGAATCGTCCAGGCGCGCACTTCCTTGGGACCGGCGGTGAAGAAGGTTTGCAGACCGAGCAATTCATAGGCGGCGCGGACGAGGCGATTCAGCCCCGGTTCCTCGAGACCGAGGTCGGCGAGGAACAGTTGCTTCTCCTCGTCTTCCAGCTCGACGATCTCCGCTTCGATGGCGGCGCAGATCGGCACCACTTTCGCGCCTTCGGCCTGGGCGCGCCGACACACGGCATCGAGATGGGCATTGTCCCGGAAGCCGTCCTCGGCGACGTTGGCCGCGTAGAGGACGGGCTTGCCGGTGATCAGGCAGAAGGGCCTGAGCCTGTCCCGTTCTTCCCTGGAGAGTTCGAGCGCGCGGACCGGACGGCCTTCATCGAGCTGGGCATGACATTTCTCCAGCGCGGCGACGAGCAGCCGGGCTTCCTTGTCGCCGCCGGCGCCCGCCGGCTTGCGGTAACGGTTGAGCGCCTTGTCGACGGTGGCGAGGTCGGCGAGCGCCAGCTCGATGTCGATGGTTTCGATGTCGCGGATCGGATCGATACCGCCGGAGACATGCACCACATTGTCATTGGCAAAGCAGCGCACGACGTGCAGCACGGCATCGGTCTCGCGGATGTTGGCCAGAAACTGGTTGCCCAGCCCTTCCCCCTTGGACGCGCCGGCCACCAGCCCGGCGATGTCGACGAATTCGGTGACCGCCGGCACGATCCGCTGCGGCCTGACGATCGCCGCCAGCGCGGCGAGGCGCGCGTCGGGCACTTCGACGATGCCGACCGACGGTTCGATGGTGCAGAAGGGATAATTCTCCGCCGCCACGCCGGCCTGGGTCAGCGCGTTGAAGAGGGTGGACTTGCCGACGTTGGGCAAGCCGACGATTCCGCATTTGAGGCTCATGGTGAAATTCCTGTCCGTTGCTGTTCGTCAAAACCCGGAAGAAGCCGTCGCGCGCGTCGTTTGCGTTCAAGCCTTGTCCTCCTTGCCGTGCAGGACACGCTGCGCCGCCGCGTAATCGCCCGCGCCGAACTTCGGCCAGGCCAGCAGGCAGCGGTCGACGGCTCGCTCGATGGATTCCCGTTCCTCGCGGCGCGGCGCCTTGAGGACGTAGTCGATGACTTCGTCACGATCGCCGGGGTGACCGATACCGAGGCGCAAGCGCCAGAAATCCGGGAAATGGAGATGCGCCTGGATGTCCTTGATGCCGTTGTGCCCGCCGTTTCCCCCGCCCTGCTTGAGGCGGATGCCGCCCGGCGGCAGGTCGAGTTCGTCGTGGATGATCAGTATCTCGTCCGGCAGAATCTTGTAAAAACACGCCAGCGACAGCACCGCCAGCCCGGACCGATTCATGAACGTCGTCGGCTTCAATAGCCACTGATCGCCGTGCCGTCCGACGATCCCGTGGAATTTTCCCTGTGCCGCCAGCGTCACATCAAGCTCGCCGGCCAGCCGGTCGATGAACCGGAACCCCAGGTTGTGGCGCGTGTCCGCGTACTCACCTCCGGGATTGCCAAGGCCGGCGATCAGGCGCGGCGCCGCCATGCGATGCCATCCAGAGAAAGAATCCGAAGTTTTCCCATATATCTTTTCTTCATGAAAACGCCGTTCGGCTCACCCGGCCGAAAAAGAGAAAGCCGTCGCGGACGGAATCGGCGACGGCTTGCGGTTTTGTTCCATTTCCGAATCGCGGGTGAGTGCGCCGCCCGCGATCCATCCACGGAATTGGCGCTTCGCGGCGGATCAGGCGTCCGAAGCGGGCGCCGGAGCAGCGGCGCCGGCAGCGGCTTCGCCTCCCGCGGCATCGCCTTCGGTTTCTTCGACCACGGCTTTCTTGGCGGTGATGGACACCACCAGCGGATCGTCGCTGCCGTGCATGACCGGCTTGACGCCTTCCGGGTAAACGAGTTGCGACACATGCAGGGACTGGCCGGCCTTGAGGTCTTTCAGGTCGACCTCGATGAAGGCCGGCAGGTCCTTCGGCAGACAGGCCACGTCGATTTCGGTCATGGCGTGCGAAACCACACCGTCGCCCTGCTTGATGCCCGGCGCGAGTTCGGCGTTGATGAAGTGCAGCGGCACCAGTTGGTGCAGGAGCCGCGAGGCATCGACACGCTGGAAATCGACATGCAGCACCAGGGGCCTGTAGGCGTGCATCTGAACGTCGCGCAGCAACACGGTCTGTTCCCCGTCGCCCAGCCTGAGCGAGATCAGGGACGAGTGGAAGGCTTCCTTGCGCAGAGCGAGGAGCAATTCGTTGTGGTCGAGTTCGATCCGTTCCGGCACGGACGATCCACCGTAAAGGATTCCCGGAACCTTGTTGGCGCGGCGCAGGCGGCGGCTCGCTCCGGACCCCTGCTGCACGCGCGCTTGCGCATTCAGTTCAAATTGCATGGCAACTCCTGGTTGAGATTGAAAACCCGCCCGCGACCAGACGGGGAACGGAAAAACTATTCGATGAACAAGGACGAAAGCGAATCTTCGTTGCTGATCCGGCGAATCGTCTCGGCCAGCACTTCGGCCACCGATAATTGCCGGATCGTTCGACACTGCCGCGCTTCGTTGGACAACGGAATGGTATCGGTCACCACCAGCTCGTCGATCGCCGACTCGCCGATGCGGCCGACCGACGCGCCCGAAAGCACCGGATGCACGCAATAGGCCAGCACCTTGGTCGCGCCGCTGTCCTTCAACGCGGCGGCGGCCTTGCACAGCGTGCCGGCCGTATCGACCATGTCGTCCATCAGCACGCAGGTCCGGCCGCTCACGTCGCCGATGATGTTCATGACCTCGGAAACGTTGGCTTTCGGACGGCGCTTGTCGATGATCGCCAGATCGCATTCCAGGCGCTTGGCCAATGCGCGGGCGCGTACCACGCCGCCCACGTCGGGCGAGACCACCATCAGATTCTCGAAATCCTGCTTCCACACGTCCGCCAGCATGATCGGCATGGAGTAGGCGTTGTCCACCGGAATAGTGAAGCAGCCCTGTATCTGTTCGGCGTGCAGATCCATGGTCAGCACACGCTGGACACCCGCGGCGGTCAACAGATCGGCCACCAGCTTGGCGGCGATCGGCACGCGCGAGGAACGCACGCGGCGATCCTGGCGCGCGTAGCCGAAATAGGGGATGGCGGCGGTGATGCGCCCGGCCGAGGCGCGTTTCAGCGCGTCGGCCATGATCAGAAGCTCCATCAGATTTTCGTTGGCCGGCGCGCAGGTGGACTGCAGGATGAATACGTCCTGACCCCGGACGTGTTCCTGTATCTCGACTGAAATTTCACCATCCGAGAAGCGACCGACCTTGGCCCGGCCCAAGGAAATGTTCAGGCGTCTGACGACGTCGGCGGCCAACTTGGGGTTGGCGTTGCCGGTAAAAACCATCAGGCTGTCGTAAGCCATAGCGTGAATCCCGAAGCGCCTTCTGAAAGCAGCGCGGGCAGGTAAACACTACCCGCCCGGACTGGAAGAAACCCTGTGGCTGGGGAAGAAGGATTCGAACCTTCGAATGCCGGAATCAAAATCCGGTGCCTTGACCAACTTGGCGACTCCCCAGCGGACGCTCATCCGGGACATCCCGGCGAGCAAGGCGGAGATTATACAGTGGCTTTCAAAAAAACAATAGATTTGGGGTGGCTTGCGTGAAACGCCGCAGGTCGCGCCTGTCGTGAATTCGGGCGGCGCGCGAACCCGGAACCGGAACGCATGCGCGTTCCGGCCCGGCCGCTTCGAGCGGTTCACGGCAGGCCGAAACTTCTACAGATATGGCTTGAGTACCTTGTCCACCAATCGTTTCCCGCCGGTACGAGAGGTGATGTGATTGTTGTCAACATACAGGGGTTGTCCGTTCTCATCGAAGAAAGGGCAGGGGTCTTTCGCGCAGAAGGCATCGAATGCACCTTCGATGACCGTGACGCCTTTTTTGGAATACAGGACATCGAGGTGTTTTTGATAGCCCTTGAATGCTTCCGCGCGTGATCGATGTAAAAATGGATAAGTGCTTGAGTCCTCCTCTTCCTTGTTTTCCAGGAACGAGGGAAACAAGGGATGACGAATCTTGAGGAAGCGGCCAAGTTGCTCTTGCAGGGAATTATTGTCCAATTTCCCTTCATCCATGATCAACGGATTATCCGCGACCCAGTAAATCTTCAATCCCGGTCGCTGGAGTGCGTCAATATCTTCCTGCTTGAGATCCACTCTCCTTTGGTACGTCAAAACAAATATTTTGTCGATACTTGGGTCGTTTTTAATGGCATTGATATAGAAGTCCTTCAGTCCATCCATGTAACTACTGTTATTTTCTTTGTAGAAACGCCAGGTCTCTCCCATATACGCCGTATTTATACCAATCTTTGCATTGTAATCAGCGATCGCGAAGTAAGCGAAGTGAGCATGACTATCACCAATAATTACCGTCGTATGTTTTCCTTTGACATCACGAAACACCGCTGTCCAAGAATAATATTTTGTAAATGAATTAGGCAGCGCCGCCATCCAAGGATAATATTTTGGTAACGAATCAGGCTGGCCATATCGCGCCTTGAATGCCGCATGGTCGGTTTGAGTAATGCCTTCTGGAAAGCGTTCTCGAAGTTCCCGCATTACAGGTTCAAATTTGGTTTCCCGCACGATCCACCGATCCTCGTAGCCGTTCTTGTACCGGACGCCCACCCCGCATAACGCCAGAATAAACATCAGAATACACAGGAGGGAAACCTTGGCCTTGCGCCAACGTTTCCCGAACCTGACGGGCCGCTCGACGATCCAGTAGGTTAAAGCCGCCAACAGGATCGCGAGCAGAATCATTCCGATACAAAGCACTCGATCCGGCATTCCCCCCAAAATGATCCGAACATAAGAGAGCAACGGCCAGTGCCAGAGATAAAGCGGGTAGCTGATCAGTCCGACCCAGACCACGGGTTTCAGCGAGAGCAGCGTCCGGTTGACCCAGGCTTTCGGCCCTGCCGCGATCAGGCAGACTGCGCCGAGTACCGGGATCAGCGCCTGCTTGCCCGGAAACTTCACGGTCTGCGTCTTGACGAGCGCAACGATGAATAGCAGCGCCCCGATCAGGGAGACGAAGGAGCGGAACGCGCCGCCCTGGGCGCGGGCCGTTTGCGCGTCACGGAAAAACACGGACACGATGCGTATCCTTTCGTGCCGATTCCGTTCCCACAAGGCCAGCAAGACCCCGGCGAGCAACTCCCAGAAGCGCGTCATCGGCAGGTAGAAATCGAATGCCGAGGCTTTCCTGTACGTCACCAGATTCCAGCGGTAGGACGCCCAGGTCAGCAGCGCGAGGAAAGTAGCCAGACGCAGATTCTTCTTCCACAGTCCCCACAGGAAGAGCGGGAAGAAGATATAGAACTGTTCCTCCACGCCGAGGCTCCAGAGGTGAAGCAGCGGCTTGCGTTCGGCGGCCACGTCGAAATACCCGGCCTCCCTCCAGAACAACAGATTGGAGATGAAACCCGCGCCACCCGCCGTGTGTTTGCCCAGAAACCAATAATCGTTCGGCAGCAGGGCGAACCAGCCGAAGGCGAGCGAAGCGGCCATGACGACGAGCAGGGCGGGAAATATCCGCCGCACGCGGCGGGCGTAGAAAGCGCGCAGGCTGAAAGTACCCTCCTGGAGCGAATCGAGCAGGATGCCGCCGATCAGAAAGCCGGAGATGACGAAGAAAACATCGACGCCGACGAAGCCGCCCTTGACCCAGTCTGGGAAGAAGTGATAAGCGACGACGGCCAGAACCGCGACGGCGCGTAAGCCGTCGATGTCGGGGCGGTAATTCGGATGAGAGTGATCATGTAGGGGGGGGGGGGGATGGAATGTTGAAGTCATGATGAAGCCCACACTGGATTGACCCCGGGTTGCCAAAGGCATAGGAGATCAATCATGGGAAAATGGCCAACTCCGACGGGATGGATTTTGTGATTGGTCCGGCGCAGGCGGAGCAGGATATCAGACGGCGAAAGTTTTGGAAAGAACGAAGGAATGAATCGATTGGATGAGGTATCGGCATCGATGCGGCCTGGAGTCACGCGCCGCTTGCTCATCGAAGGTCGCGTCCAGGGTGTCGGTTTTCGCTGGTCGCTGAAGGAAAAGGCGCGCGAACTTGGCGTCGATGCCTGGGTGCGTAATCGTGACGATGGTCGTGTCGAGGCGCGAATCAGCGGCCCGCTCGAAGCCGTCGATGAACTGACCATCTGGGCGCATCGCGGACCGGCGCGGGCGCGGGTGGATCACGTCATTTGCCAGGACGAACAGCGGGAATGAGCGCATACGGCAAAAATCCGCGCCTTTTGAGCGGGGAGGATGAAATGCGGGCTGCCGAACCCCGGCGGATCAGGCAGTCCGCACAGCTTGGGGTAAACAAGGCGAACCCAAGCATCGTCACCTTTCCCTGCCGCCACGGTCATCGGAAGACAGCGGTTAGAGAAGACAGAGAAACCGGGCGCTCGGGTTTCCGTCCTCGCACCGGCGCGAAGCGCCGCAAACGATGCTTCATGTTCCACCCGTCGTCCGGCAGCCCCGCTTCGCCCTCGGCCTCGTAGCGCGCCAGGTAACGCCGGAAACTCCGCGCGCTCGTCCGTTCCATCGTTGCCTCCTTACGGGGACTATGACGACCGGACGACATATGAAGCTCGCCGCGCTGATCCGAAGCTGTCAGTTGACAAAATTCGAGTCGGTAATTACAGTCTCGGCTGCCGTGTTTCTGACGCATGGTAGTCGTATCTGTCCGGTCTCAGTAGTTTTGCTGCCTTGCGGCGTTCCACTTTTCCGCCGTTCAAGAGGGCGTCTGCCCGCTTATAACTAACCGTCGTCGCATGGCAAATTCTGTTTCTGTTTGCGCGGCGACAACAGCGAAAAGGAGAGAGCATGCCCGTCTCTGTCACCCTCAGGAAGTCGATGACTCGTAGTCTGGATGCCATTTCCAGCATCACGCAGCACCTCGTGATGATTGTCGGGTTGCTGCTTCTTCTCGGTGTCGCCAGTTTCGTCTTCAAGGGGCCGGAGAAAAAACCGGACGTTTCGCCGCCGGCCATCGACACCGTGATCGACGGTTCCGCTCCGGCGGGCCATGCCTCCCGGACAGGTGCCAGAACGCCGGCGGACATCAACGCGGCGGCGGCGTTGAAGCCTCATCTGATGGGCGTGCTCGAATATGTGAAACGCCGCTACCGCGTATCGCCGGAAGCGGTGTTGCCGGTGTTTGAAGTGGCCGAATTGATCGGCCAGGAACGGCGTATCGATCCCCTGCTCATTCTGGCGATCATCGGAGTCGAGTCCGGGTTCAACCCCTTTGCCGAAAGTTCGATGGGCGCGCGCGGCCTGATGCAGGTCATACCGCGCTTTCACATGGACAAGGTTCCCGAAGGCATGGGCGTCCGTCATCTGTTCGATCCGGCCGTCAACATACAGGTAGGCGTTCGGGTACTCGAAGAAGCCATCCGCCGGCGCGGCGGACTCACCGCCGGGTTGCAGTACTACGCGGGATCGTCCGATGCCGCGGGCAGCTACGCGAACAAGGTGCTGGCCGAAAAGGCGCGCCTTGAAAAAGCGGCGCGTCCGCAAAACGGAACCACGCGCTGAACGGCCTTCAATGCAGTATCCAGCCTCTTGATTTTCCGCGGATTCCGGCTTTCGCCGGAATCGGTCTCCGCCTCGCGTTTTCCAGAAACATCCCCTCCATCACGGAAAATGCGCCGTGACGGAGGGGATATCGTCCGTCGCCGTCACTCGTCGTCCAGTCCGACGGATTTTTTCTGCGCGGCGAGTTGTTGCTGTGTCGTCGCCGGGACGGGAGCATAGTGTGAGAAAGTGATGCTGTACGAGCCTTGGCCGCCAGTGAGCGATTTCAGACGGCCCTGGTAATCGTCCAGTTCGGCGAGCGGCACCTTGCCGCCGATGGCCATGACGCCGGCGCCGCGCGGTTGCGTGCCGGTGAGTTGCCCGCGTTTGCTCGACAGGTCGCCGGAGAGATCGCCCACCGCGGCTTCCGGAGTCAGTATTTCGATATCGACCACCGGCTCCAGAACGATTGGCGAGGCGGCCTGGATGGCCTGAATGGTGGCTTTCCGGCCCGCCATGAAGAAGGCGATGTCCTTGCTGTCCACGGGATGCGATTTTCCGTCATGCACGATGACCCGAATGTCGTGGACGGGGAAGCCGCCCACCACGCCGTCCTCCAGCGCCTGTCGCACACCTTTCTCGACCGAGGCCATGAAGACTCCGGGAATGACCCCGCCCTTGGAAATGTCGACGAATTCAAAGCCGGCGCCACGCTCCAGAGGCTCGACGCGGAGCATGACTTCGCCGAACTGTCCGGCGCCGCCACTCTGCTTCTTGTGCCGGCAGTGGCCTTCGGCCTTTTTGGTGATCGTTTCCCGATAGGCGATCTGCGGCGGTTTGGTGTTGAGTTCGATCTTGTATTGCTGGGACGTGCGCCCCAGTTTTGCGCGCAGATTCATTTAGCCGAGTCCGCGGATTAAGGTTTAATTTGTCGTAGCGGG
>JAITAJ010000191.1 GCA_031284185.1 Accumulibacter sp.
CCCCCCGGCGCGACAGCGCCGCAAACTCACCTGTCTTCTGTCTTCTCTAAGCTCTGTCTTCTGAAACCCGAGCGCCCGGTTTTTCCATCCCCCCGGCGCGACAGCGCCGCAAACTCATCTGTCTTCTGTCCTCTCAAAATTCTGTCCTCTGAACTACCACCGCGAGAAGTTCACTTTCTCGGCCCAGAACAGCGCGACGATCGTCTTGGCATCGGTGATCTCTCCGTCACGAACCGCCGCCAGCGCTTCTTCCAGGGTCAGTTGCAACAGGTCGATGAACTCTCCGCGATCCAGGTCTTGCCCGCCGTGCCGTACCAGTCCACGCGCCAGGAATATCTCGATACGTTCGTCGGAATAACCGACACAGGGGTGCAGGACTCCGAGATGACGCCATTCTCCGGCAATGAGGCCGGTTTCTTCGCGCAGCTCCCGCTTGGCCGCTTCCTCGGCGGACTCTCCCGGATCGACCTTCCCGGCGGGAAATTCGATCAGGGAACGACCCTGGGGATAGCGGAACTGACGCTCCAGGACGAGTTCCCCGCCGTCCAGCATCGGAATCATGACGACGGCGCCCGGATGCCTTATGTATTCGCGCGTGGCTTCGCTGCCGTCCGGCAGACGAACCCGGTCCCGGCGGACATCGAGAAGCCTGCCTTGAAAAACACGCGAACGCTCGATCGTCGTCTCGGCAAGATGGGCGAAGTCGCCCGGAGAACGTTTCTTCATCCGCTCGAACATGCGTCAGAAGACGATGGAATCGGACAGGCTCCTTGCGCAGAGCATCATCAGGGCGTTCGGGAAGATGCCGATCAGCGCCACCGCCAGACCATTGAGCGACAGGAGCAGTTTCACGTCCAGCGTGGTCTCGATCGGCGCGGCGCTCGTCGGCGGATCGAAATACATGACCTTGACCACGCGCAGATAATAGTAGGCGCCGATGAGCGAGAAAAAGACGGCAACGATCGCCAGCCAGAGGTGCCCGCCCGCGACGGCGGCCTGCAGTACCGATAATTTGGCGAAGAAACCGACGAAGAAGGGGATGCCGGCCATCGAAAACATCATCATCATCATGATCGCCGCATACCAGGAATTGCGTTTGTTCAGACCGGCGAAGTCGCTGATTTCGTCCGATTCAAAGCCCGCGCGCGCGAGGAGAAGGATCGTTCCGAAGGCGCCCAGGCTGGCGAGAACATAGGTCACGACGTAGAACATCGACGAGCTGTAGGCGTTGACGATGAAACGCGGGTCACCCATGATGACGCCGGTGGCCATGCCGAGCAGCATGAATCCCATGTGCGAAATCGCGGAATAGGCCAGCATGCGCTTGATGTTGGTCTGCGCGATGGCGGCAAAGTTGCCGACCGCCATGGATAGCACGGACAGGATGATCAGCATCATCTGCCAATCGCTCGAAACGAAGATCAGCCCGTTGACCAGCACGCGAATCACGACGGCACACGCGGCGAGCTTCGGGGCGCTGGCGATGAACAGCGTCACCGCGGTCGGGGCGCCGTGGTATACGTCGGGAATCCACATGTGAAAGGGCACCACGCCCAGCTTGAAGGCGATTCCGGCGATCAGGAACACCAGACCGAAGGAAACGATGATCCGGTCGTTGACTTCCCCGCTGAACAGGCGATCGGCAAGCGCCGGAATTTCGAGCGTTCCGGTCGCGCCGTAGAGCATCGACATCCCATAGAGCAAGAGGCCGGAGGCCAGCGCGCCAAGCACGAAATATTTCATGGCGGCTTCCGTCGATGCCGCCGAGCTGCGCTCCATCGCCACCATGGCATAAAGCGACAGGGACAGGAGTTCGATTCCGATGTAGACCGTGAGGAAATGACTGGCCGAAATCATGACCATCATGCCGAGCGTGGCAAACAGCCCCAGCACGTAGAACTCGCCCCTGGCCATCTCCGGGCGGTCCAGGACATAGGCGCGCGAATAGAAGAGGACGGCAATGACGCTGATATAGACCAGCAGTTTCAGCAGATCGCCCATCGGGTCGCTGACGAACATGTTGCTGAAGGTGTAGGAGACCTGCCCGGTACCGACCGCGAACGTCGCCAGCGCGGCGCCGGCCAGCGTCAGTTGCGTCAGGAGGTAGGTGACGGTTCTGTTCCGGTCCCTGACGAACAGGTCGACGATGAGGATCAGACAGGCCATTGCCAGGAGCAGAATCTCGGCGCTGGCAATGCGCAGCTCGGGTACGGCAAATTGCATTTCGGCAAGCGTCATGGCGAACATCCGTTATTGGATCTTGCTTACGGAGACGTGGCGCAGCAACTCGTCGACCGAGCTGTGCATGATTTCGGTAAAGGGCTGCGGGTACAGACCCATCCCCAGCGTGCCGAACGCCAGGAGCGCGAGAACCAGGAATTCGCGCGCGCTGACGTCGGACAAGCCGGCGACGTGGTGATTTCCCACGGCGCCGAAAATCACTCGCTTGTACATCCACAGGGTGTAAGCGGCCCCGAGGATCAGGGTCGAGGCCGCGACGAAGCCTACCAACAGGCTGAATCTGACCGAGGCCATGATGACCATGAATTCGCCGACGAACCCCGAGGTCGCCGGCAAGCCCGCGTTGGCCATCGCAAAGAGCATGAAGAAGGCGGCAAATTTCGGCATGGTGTTGACCACGCCGCCGTAATCCGCGATCTGCCGCGAATGCACCCGGTCGTACATCACTCCGATGCAGTAGAACATCGCGCCGGCGACGAATCCGTGCGAGATCATCTGCACGAGCGCGCCTTCCATGCCCAGCGGACTGAAAAGGAAAAAACCGAGCGTCACGAATCCCATGTGCGCGATGGACGAGTACGCCACGAGTTTTTTCATGTCTTCCTGCGCCAGCGCGACGAAGCCGATGTAGACGACGGCGATCAGCGACAGTCCGAGAATCAGGCCCGAAAACTCATGCGAAGCGTCCGGCGCGATCGGCAGCGAAAAACGCACGAAACCATACGCGCCCAGTTTGAGGGCGATGGCGGCCAGTACGATGGAACCGCCGGTCGGCGCTTCGACGTGGGCATCCGGCAGCCAGGTATGCACCGGCCACATCGGTACCTTGACCGCGAAGGCGACCAGCAGGGCCAGGAAGATCCATTGCTGCGCCGCCATCGGCAGGGGCATCTGGTGCCAATCCAGGATGGCGAAACTGCCGGATTCGAGATACAGGTAGATCAGCGAAACGAGGAACAGGAGCGATCCCATCAGGGTGAACAGGAAGAACTTGAAGGCCGCGTAGACCCGCCTCGGGCCGCCCCAGATGCCGATGATGAGATAGAGCGGAATCAGCGAAGCCTCGAAGAAGACGTAGAACAACATGCCGTCCAGCGCGGTGAAGATGCCGTTGAGCAGCCCCGACATGATCAGAAAACAGGCGTCGTATTGCGCCACCTTGCTCTCGATCACTTTCCAGCCGGCCAGCACCACGATGACGGTGATGAAGCTGTTGAGGATGACGAAGAGCATCGAAATGCCGTCGACGCCCAGATGGTAGTTCACGTCGAACCGCTCGATCCACGGAGAGAGTTCCACGAACTGCATCGCGGACGTCGCCGTATCGAAGCCGGTATAAAGCGGCAGGGTCACGAGCAGACCGGCCAGCGCGCCGAGCAGGGCCAGCGCGCGCGCGAGAGGGGAATTCCGGTCGGACCCGGTGAACAGCACGAGGAAGCCCGCGAAAATCGGCACCCAGATGGTTAGCGAGAGAATCGGCAATCCTGACATAGTGTTCCCAGTCGTTATTCAGATCAGACGCGGCGCAAAGATCCAGAGGGTAAGAAACGCGCCGACGCCGAAGATCATCGTGAAGGCGTAGTGGTAGATGTGGCCGGATTGAAACAGGCGCGCCAGGATGGCGATCCGGCCCACGAGGCACGCGGAACCGTTCACGATCAGGCCGTCGATCAGCCCGGCATCTCCGCCTTTCCACAATCCGCGGCCGAGAAGGCGGGCGCCGCCGGCGATCACCCGCTCGTTGAACCTGTCGAAATAGTATTTGTTTTCGAGCACCGCGCGGATCGGGCCGCAGGCGGCCTCGATCCGCGCCGGAATCCCGGGCCGCACGAGATAGAGGAACCAGGCCGAAACCACTCCGGCGGCGGCCAGCCAGAAGACCGGCGACGAGAAGGCGTGAATCCCCATGACCAGGGCGCCGTGGAAATCGCCCGCCAGTTCCTCCATCACCGGGTGCGCTTCCGCGTCGATGAAAATGGCGTCCCCGAGGAAGCCGCCGAACAACATCGGCTCGATGGCGAGGTATCCGATGAAGATGGACGGAATCGCCAGCAGGATCAGCGGCACGGTCACCACCCAGGGCGTCTCGCGCGGCTTCTGTCCCGGCGCGAGACCATGAGGCTCCTCATGACCGTGCCCGCGCGCTTCTCCATGCGGCTCACCGAAGCGCTCCTTGCCGTGAAACACCAGGAAGTACATGCGGAACGAATAGAAGGCGGTGATGAACACGCCGGCCATCACCGAAAAATAGGCGAAACCGGAACCCGTCACCTGCGACAGCCTGACGGCTTCGATGATCGAATCCTTGGAATAGAAACCCGAGAAGAAGGGCGTCCCGATCAGCGCCAGCGAGCCGATCAGCGAGGTCAGCCAGGTGATCGGCATGTATTTGCGCAGCCCGCCCATGCGGCGGATGTCCTGGTCGTGGTGCATGCCGATGATCACCGAACCGGCGGCCAGGAACAGCAGCGCCTTGAAAAAGGCGTGCGTCATCAGGTGGAAGATGGCCGCCGAGTAGGCGGACGCGCCCAGCGCCACGGTCATGTAACCCAGCTGCGACAGCGTGGAGTAGGCCACCACCCGCTTGATGTCGTTCTGGACGATGCCGAGAAAGCCCATGAACAGCGCGGTGATCGAGCCAATGACGATGACGAAGGAGAGCGCGGTATCCGAAAGCTCGAACAACGGGGACATGCGCGAGACCATGAAGATGCCGGCGGTCACCATGGTTGCCGCGTGGATCAGCGCGGAAATCGGGGTCGGGCCTTCCATCGAGTCGGGCAGCCAGACGTGCAGCGGAACCTGGGCGGACTTGCCCATCGCGCCGATGAACAACAGTATGCAGGTGACGCTCATCAGCGAAACCGTCGTGGAATCGCATCCGGGGATCAGGCGGATCGTCGCGTCGGCCAGTTCCCCGGCCTGCTCGAAAACCGGCTGATAGTCGAGCGTGCCGAAATTGGCCAGGACCAGCCCGATGCCCAGAATGAATCCGAAATCGCCGACGCGGTTGGCGAGGAAAGCCTTGAGGTTGGCGAAAATGGCCGTCGGGCGGGTATACCAGAAGCCGATCAAGAGGTAGGACACCAGGCCGACCGCTTCCCATCCGAAGAACAACTGCATGAAGTTGTTGCTCATCACCAGCATCAGCATGGAGAAGGTGAACAACGAGATGTAGCTGAAAAAACGGTTGTAGCCGGGGTCGTCCCGCATGTAACCGATGGTATAGACATGCACCATCAGCGAGACGAAGGTCACCACCAGCATCATCGTGACCGTCAGCGGATCGATCAGGAAGCCGACCTGGAAAACGTAATCTCCCGAAGACAGCCATTGGTATAACGGGCCGTCGAAGGTGTTGCCCGCCGCCACGTCGTTCCAGATGAGAATCGACGCCACGAAGGCGATGCCCACGCCGGCAATCGCCGCCGAATGGGCGAGCCACTTGGGAATCACGCGGCAGAACAGCCCGGCGACGATGGCTCCGAGCAGCGGCGCCACGGGAACCAGCAGATAGAGTTTTTGCATTTCCATGTTTCAACCCTTCAGGCTGTCCAGATCATCCACGTGGATGGTCTTCAGGTTGCGGAACAGCGCGACGAGAATGGCCAGGCCGATGGCCGATTCGGCAGCCGCCACGGTCAGGACGAAAAAGACGAACACCTGTCCGGCAAGATCCTGCAGGTAATGCGAGAAGGCGATGAAATTGATATTGACGGAGAGCAGCATCAATTCGATCGACATCAGGATGATGATCAGATTCTTCCGGTTCAGAAAAATCCCGGCGATGCCAATCGCGAACAGAATCGCGCCCAGTATCAGAAAATGGGATAGTGTCAACAAGGGGCCTCCCTACCGTACAACATTCCTTGGTTCAAAATCCGCCGGTCCGTCAGTCGCGCTTTTCAGCCGGCATCCGCACGAGGCGCAAGCGATCCCTGGCCTTGACGAAAACCTGCCGCGACGGATCGATCGATTTACTCTTGCGCTTGCCGCGCAGCGTCAGCGCGGTGGCCGCGACGATACCCACCAGCAGAACGACCGAGGCCAGTTCAAACGGATAAACGTACTCGGTAAACAACAGCCGCCCGACGGCCCGCACGTTGCTGTACGCGGTATCCGCCTGCGGAACGTCACTTTCCTGCGCCCCCCAGTATCTGCTGATCAGCACCAGGACCATCTCGGCGACCACCAGCAGGGAAACGATCGAGGCCATCGGCAGATAACTCCAGAACCCCTCGCGCAAACGGTCGAGATCGATGTCGAGCAGCATCACGACGAACAGGAACAACACCATGACCGCGCCGACATAGACGAGGATCAGCGCGATCGCCAGAAATTCGGCCTGCAACAGGATCCAGACGCCGCAGGCGCTGAAGAAGGCCAGGACGAGGTGCAGCGCCGCATGAACCGGGTTGCGCAGGGTCACCACGCGAAGGCTGGCGAACACCAGGATCGCCGCCAGAAAGTAAAAGACGAGGGTTCTGAATTCCATGCTCATACCTCCGCGACCACTCTGCACGGCAAGCCCGTGGCGCCCACCAGGTTGAGCGGATAGACGCGCGTCTCGAAACGGCCCTCTTCCGCCAACCGGGAGAGCGGCTTCAGATTCGCCAGATTCTCGACGATGAATACTTCGCGCTCCGCACAGTATTCATCGACACGCCGGTGTTCCGCCGCCTTTCTCGCGCCACCCATGTCCACGCCGATGAACGCCACCTTTCTGTCGATCAGTCCGTCGATGAGCGCATAGGATAGCTGCGGGGCCTCCAGGCGGAAATAGTCGGCGCTGCCGTATCCGAGCGCGTCGAGCGCGCCCGTGTGGAACATGACGAAATCGCCTTCCCGGACTTTCTGCAAATCGACGTCTTCCGGCTGGATTTCCCGGTCTTTGATGGTACCGACGTCGAAAACGACACCCGGCATTTCGTTCCTGTCGATGTCGAAGCGCTTGCCCATCAGGTCCAGATGCGTCCCCATGTGGCCGAACAGATCGAGGCCGTCGCTCCTCGTTTTCGAGAGCGCCGCCAGTTTGTCGAGAATTTCCCGAGTCACGGGCACGGACAAGTCGATTTTCATTCCAGAGCCTCCCCGTCAGCGATACTTGGCGTCCGCCGCCTCGTCGGCGGCGATCTGCGCTTCGTGGCGGTCGCCGTTGGCCAGCAGCATGGGTTTCGTGTAGTACAGATCACTCTGACGCTCGCCGTGGGACTCGAAGACGCGCGTCAGCACGATCGCGCCCACCGGACACGCTTCCTCGCAGAAACCACAGAAAATGCACTTGTTCATGTCGATGTCGTAGCGCGTCGTGCGCCGCGAGCCGTCTTCGCGCTCGCCCATCTCGATGTCGATCGCCATCGCCGGACACACCGCCTCGCACAGTTTGCAGGCGATGCAACGCTCCTCGCCGCTGGCATGGCGCCGGAGCGCGTGCAGTCCGCGGAAGCGGAAACCCTGCGGCGTCTTTTCCTCGGGATAGCGCACCGTGACCTTGCGCGCGAAGGCGTAGCGCCCGGTCACGGACAAGCCCTTGAACAGCTCCTTGAGCAAAAGGCTGTTGAACATTTCCTTCATCGAACCCATGACCCGCCTCTCACTTCCAGATGTTCCAGGGCGACAGCATCCAGCAGGCGACCACTGCCAGCCAGATCAGGCAGACCGGGATGAACACCTTCCAGCCGAGACGCATGACCTGATCGTAACGATATCGCGGGAAGGTGGCGCGCACCCAGTAAAACAGCACCAGCACGCCGAATATCTTGACGAGCAGCCAGAGGATGCCGTCGGGCAGGAAAGAAACAGGCGAGAGCCAGCCGCCCAGGAACAGGAGGCTGACCAGCGTGCAGCCCATGAGCATCGCGCCGTATTCGGCCAGCTGGAACACCGCGAAGGCCATCCCGGAATACTCGACGTGGAAACCGATGATTTCTGACTCGCCTTCCGCCAGGTCGAAGGGCGCGCGATTGCACTCGGCAAAAACCGACGCGACGTAGACGATGAACATGGGCCACAGCGGCAGCCAGTTCCACGACAGGAACTTCAGTCCCATGCCGGCGAACGTTCCGCGGCCCTGCCCCTGGACGATATCCACCAGGTTCAGGCTGCCGGAGACCATCAGCACCACCACCAGCGCCAGTCCCATCGGGACTTCGTAGGAAATCATCTGCGCCGCGGAGCGCATGGCGCCGAAAAAGGCGTATTTCGAGTTCGGCGCCCAGCCGGCCAGAATGATTCCATAGACGCTGACCGAGGTGACCGACATCACGAACAGCAGACTGGCGTCGATGTCGGCCAGCACCAGAAAATCGTCGAACGGGATCACCGCACAGGCGATCAGGGCCGGCGCAAAGGAAAACACGGGCGCGAGAAGATAGACGGCCTTGTCCGCATGGGCGGGAATCACGATTTCCTTGAGAAAGACCTTGACACCGTCGGCCAAGGGCTGGAAAAGCCCCCAGGGACCGACGCGGTTCGGCCCGATGCGCGCCTGCATCCAGCCGATCACCTTGCGTTCGGCGAAGGTCGCGTAAGCCACGGCCCCGAGCAGCGGCGCGATGATGAGCATCACCTTGACCACCGTCCACACCAGCGTGACGATGTCCGGCCACAGACTTCCGAACACGCCCTCGCCCGATTGCGCCAGCCAATTCACACAGGGCGTCAGGAACCCCGGCAGCAGCTGTTGAAGCGTCTCGATCATCATGCGCGCTCCACGTCGATCGGATCGAACATCCCGGCCAGCCGCGCGGTCGCCGCGTGGGCCGCGGCGACCCGGACGCAGCCCGGAGGCACCGACGCATCGGCGCGTACCGGCAGGATGGCTTCCCCCTGTCCCTGTTTCACCCTGACCCGCGTTTCGCCGGCAATGGACAGCCGATCGAGGGTCTGCGGATGGATGCGCGCGACAGGCTCGGCCGCATCCCGCGTCCGTTGCAGCGACGGCGCCCGGCGCACCAGCGCGTCGGCAAAGTGGATCGGCACGTCGGCGATGCGCTCCAGCCCTTCGGCGGAAACGGCAGCGACCGGGGCCAGCGGCAGCGCGATGCCGTTGTCCAGATTTTCGATGAACGAGGCGCCGGCGGGAATGAACTCGTCACGGACTTCTTCGCTCGACTCGTATTCAAACCCCGGCAGCGCCAGCACGTTGCCGAGCACGCGCAGCACTTTCCAGCCCGGACGCGCCTCTCCCCGAGGGCGGCATGCGCCGTTGACGCGCTGCACGCGCCCCTCGGTGCTGACGTAGGTGCCCGATGTCTCGGTGAAAGCCGCCAGCGGCAGGAGAACGTCCGCGTAATCCATCGCCGCGCCGTGGCGGAACGGCGTCATCATCACCACCAGCTCCGCCTGTCCGAGAGCCGTGACGGCTTCCCGCGGATTGCCGCAATCGAATTCCGGTTCGACGCCCATCAAGAGATAGGCCATGCGCGGCTGGGCGAACATCTGGCGCGCGTCGAGTCCCGTGGGCAGCGCGCCCGCGACGTATCCGCCGACGCTGTTGGCGGCCTCGCCGATGAAACCCAGCGAAGCGCCGGTCAGTCTGGCCAGCTCGGCGCCAAGCGCGTGCAACTGCCCCGCCTGATCGACCTGCTCGGCCACGTTGCCGAGAAAAATCGCCTTCTTCCCGTCTTTCATCAAACTTTCGGCGATGGCCACGGCCCGCTCGCGCGGCTCGACCCCTTCGAGTCCGGCGGGAACCGCCACCCCGCGCAGGATCGCCGCCGCCTTGACCACGCCCGCCACGGTAGCGGCGAGATCACGCGGCGCCACCGGAATCTGCGCGAAGAGGTCGATCAGCGAATCGTCGCCGGCAACCGAGATCAGGCTCACCTTGCCGCCTGCTTGGGCCAGCCGGCGCAATCTCTGCGCGAAGAGCGGATGATCCTTGCGCAGAAAACTGCCGATCACCAGGGCCGCCTCCAGAGTCTTTAGCTCGGAAATGCGCATCCCCAGCCAAGGGATGCCGGCGCGTTGGCCATCGCTGGAAAAATCGGCGCGGCGCGGACGGAAATCGACGTTGCCGGATCCCACGGCGCGCATCAGCTTCTGCAACAGATACAGTTCCTCGGCGGTCGAATGCGGCGAGGCCAGCGCCGCGATCGACTCGACGCCATGATTCCTGGCGATGTCTTTCAGAGCATGGGCAACATAGTCCAGCGCGACGTTCCACTCGACTTCGCGCAAGGCGCCGTCGACCCGGACCATCGGTTTTTCCAGGCGTTCCGCCGAGTTCAGGGCCTCGTATGAGAAACGGTCCTTGTCGGAAATCCAGCATTCGTTGATTTCCTCGTTTTCCCTGGGCAGCACGCGCAGCACGCGATCGTTCTTCACCTGCACCGTCAGGTTCGTTCCCAGACTGTCGTGAGGACTGACCGACTCGCGGCGCGACAACTCCCAGCCCCGCGCCGAGTGGCGGAAGGGTCTGGAAGTCAGGGCGCCCACCGGACACAGATCGATCATGTTGCCGGAAAGCTCGGAATCGACGCTCCGTCCGACGAAGGTCTGAATCTCCGAATGCGCGCTGCGCTTGGCCATGCCCAGTTCCATCACCCCGGCGATTTCCTGACCGAAGCGCACGCACCGCGTGCAATGGATGCAGCGCGACATTTCCCGCATCGAGATCAGCGGGCCGGCTTCCTTGGGCGAAACCACGCGCTTGGTTTCCCGGAAGCGCGAGGCCGTGCCGCCGTAACCCACCGCGATGTCCTGCAACCGGCATTCGCCGCCCTGGTCGCAGACCGGACAGTCGAGCGGATGATTGATCAGCAGGAACTCCATCACACCCTTCTGCGCCGCCGTCACGAGTTCGGAGTGCGTGAATACCTTCATGCCGCTGGTCACCGGCGTGGCGCAGGCGGGCAGGGGCTTCGGCGCCTTCTCGACCTGAACCAGGCACATCCGGCAGTTGGCCGCGATGGACAACTTCTTGTGGTAGCAGAAATGCGGAATAGTGGCGCCCAGGGCGCGGGCGGCGTCCATGATCGTACTGCCGGGAGGCACCTGAATCCGTTTGCCGTCAATCTCGATGTCTAGCATATCGCCGCCTCAAACCGTCGCCTTGAAGAAGGTACTGCCGGCGCGTTGCACCTCCGGTGGGACGAGACATTTTCCGTTTTCGATGTGGTACTCGAATTCATCCCGGAAATGCCTGAGAAACCCCTGCACCGGCATCGCCGCCGCATCGCCCAGAGCGCAAACGGTCCGTCCCATGATGTTCGTCGTCAGGCCGCGCAGCAGATCGATGTCTTCCGGACGCCCCTTTCCGTGTTCGATTCGATGCACGATCCGGTACAGCCAGTGGGTGCCTTCACGACAGGGCGTGCACTGGCCGCAGGATTCCTCGTGGTAGAAGTACGACAGGCGTTCCAGCGCCTTGACCACGCAGGTCGTCTCATCCATCACGATCACCGCGCCGGAACCCAGCATCGAACCGGCCTTGCCGATCGAGTCGTAGTCCATGGCGCAGTCCATGATCACTTCCGCCGGCAGAACCGGCGCGGACGACCCTCCGGGGATACATGCCTTCAGTTTTCGCCCGCCGCGCACGCCCCCGGCCAGTTCGAGCAGGACGGGAAACGGCGTGCCGAGCGGGATTTCATAATTGCCGGGGCGGTTGACGTGCCCGGACACGGAGAAGAGTTTCGTCCCCCCGTTGTTGGGCTTGCCGGCCGCGAGATAGGCGTCGGCCCCCATGTTCAGCACGAAGGGCACCGTGGCGAAGGTCTCGGTGTTGTTGATGGTGGTCGGTTTTCCATACAGGCCCACGCTCGCCGGGAACGGCGGCTTGAAGCGCGGCTGCCCCTTCCTGCCTTCGATCGATTCGAGCAGCGCCGATTCCTCGCCGCAGATGTAGGCCCCGTAGCCATGATGGGCGAACAGCTCGAAATCGAACCCCGATCCGAGGATGTTCCTGCCGACGAATCCGGCGGCGCGCGCCTCGTCGAGCGCTTCCTCGAAGCGCTCGTAAAGCGCCCAGATTTCACCGTGAATGTAGTTGTAGCCGCGCGCCGCGCCCACCGCGTAAGCGGCGATCACCATGCCTTCGATCACCGCGTGCGGGTTGCAGCGCAGGATGTCACGATCCTTGAACGTCCCCGGTTCGCCCTCGTCGGTGTTGCAGACGATGTATCTGTCGCCCTTGGCGTCCTTCGGCATGAAGCTCCACTTCAGGCCGGTGGGAAAACCGGCGCCGCCCCTTCCGCGCAGCCCCGACTTCTTTATCTCGCCGATGATCTCGTCCGCGGGAATCCTTTTCTCGAAAATCCTTTCGAGAGCCTTGTAGCCCCCCCGCTTGACGTAATCCCGCAGACGCCACGCGGCATCGCCGTCCCAGCCGGCGGTCAGTATGGGCTCGATCGCGCCGAGGATGGCCATTATTCGAGCTCCTCCAGCAGTTTGTCGATTTTCTCCGGCTGCATGTGGGCGCACATGCGGCGGTTGTTCACCAGCAGCACCGGCGCGTCGCCACAGGCCCCCATACATTCGCCTTCCTTGAGCGTGAATTTTCCATCCGGCGTCGTTTCGTTGAAACCGATGCCCAGTTTTTCCTTGAGATAATCGGCGGCATCGACGCCGCCCGACAACATGCACGGCAGATTGGTGCATACCGTCAGCTTGTACTTGCCGACCGGCTCGAGGTCGTACATGTCGTAGAAGCTCGCCACCTCATACGCCGCGATCGGCGGCATCCCCAGGTAGTTCGCCACGAACTCGATCGCCTCGCTCGGCAGCCAGCCCAGTTCCTCCTGCGCCACGGCAAGCGCCGCCATCACCGCCGACTGCTTCTGCCCGGCGGGATATTTGGCGATCTCTCGATCGATTTTCTGTATGGATTCTTTAGTGAGCATCAGCGGTCTATCTCGCCAAAAACGATATCGATACTGCCGATGATGGCCACCACGTCGGCAATCATGTGGCCGCGCACCAGCTCATCCACGGCCGACAGATGGGCATACGCCGCCGAACGAATCTTCAGCCGGTAGGGTTTGTTGGCGCCGTCGGAAACGACATAGACGCCGAATTCTCCCTTGGGATGCTCGATGGCCGAATAGACCTGGCCTTCCGGGACGTGGATGCCTTCCGAGCACAACTTGAAATGGTGGATCAGCTCCTCCATGTTCGACCGCATGTCCGCGCGACGCGGCAGCGCGACCTTGTGGTTGTCGGAAATGACCGGCCCCGGATTGGCGCGCAGCCAATCGATACATTGCTGGATGATGCGGGTCGACTGGCGCATTTCGTTCACCCGCACCAGATAGCGGTCGTAGCAATCGCCCGCCGTGCCCACCGGGACGTCGAAATCGAGCCGGTCATAAACCGCGTACGGCTGCTTTTTGCGCAGATCCCAGGCCAGACCGCCGGCGCGCAGCATGACGCCGGTACAGCCGAGTTGCAGCGCCCGCTCGGACGATATGGCGCCGACGCCGATCAGGCGCTGCTTCCAGATGCGGTTGTCGGTCAGCAGGGTCTCGTAGTCGTCGATGATCTTCGGAAAACGATTCACGAAATCCTGCAGGAAGTCGAGGAAACTGCCGCTTCGCGCCTCGTTCAAGCGTTTGAGCCTGGCGCCGTTCTTCCACTTCGATTCCTTGTATTGCGGCATGGCGTCCGGCAGATCGCGGTAAACCCCGCCCGGACGATAGTAAGCCGTATGCCAGCGCGACCCGGAAACCGCCTCGTAGCAATCGAGCAGGTCCTCGCGTTCCCGGCAGGCATACAACATCATCGACATCGCGCCGACGTCGAGCCCGTGCGAACCGATGAACATCAGATGGCTCAGTATCCGGGTGATCTCGTCGAACATCACCCGGATGTATTGCGCGCGAACCGGCACATCGACGCCGAGCAGCCGCTCGACGGCCAGGCAATAGGCATGTTCGTTGCAGATCGTCGCCAGATAGTCGAGCCGATCCATGTACGGCAGCGCCTGCGCCCAGGTCTTCGTTTCCACCAGCTTCTCGGTCGCCCGATGCAGCAGGCCGATGTGCGGATCGGCGCGCGTGATCACCTCGCCGTCGAGTTCCAGCACCAGGCGCAACACGCCATGCGTCGCCGGATGCTGGGGGCCGAAATTCAAGGTGTAGTTCTGGATGCTAGCCATTTCCCACGTCCCCGTAGTTCTCTTCCCGGACGACCCGGGGCGTTATCTCCCGCGGCTCGATGGAGACAGGCTGATAGACGACACGCTTTTGTTCCGGATCGTAACGCATCTCGACGTAACCGCTGATCGGGAAGTCCTTGCGGAAGGCATGTCCGACGAAACCGTAATCGCTCAACAGACGGCGCAGGTCGGCGTGCCCAGGGAAGACGATGCCGAACAGATCAAAGGCTTCGCGCTCGTACCAGTTGGCCGAGTTCCACACGGAAACCACCGACGGCATCGCCGGAAAATCGTCGTCATCCGCGAAACAACGCGCCCGCAGACGCCAATTGTGGGTCACCGACAGGAGGTGCAAGACCACGCCGAAGCGTTTGCCCTGCCATCGGCCATTGCCGTAGGTCGAATAATCGACGCCGCAAAGGTCGGACAACTCTTCAAAACGGAGTTCCGGTTCATCGCGCAGAGTCCGCATCGCCTCCGGGTACGCCGCGGCATCGACGTCGAGGGTGATCTCGCCGAAGGCCGTCCGCAATCCGGCGATCCTGTCTCCGAGATGCTTCCGCAGATTCTGGATGAGCAGTTCGAGCTTGGCAGACATGGCGATCTTTCGGAGGATCAGCGGCGAGCGATGGTGTTCGTACGGCGAATCTTGTCCTGCAACTGCAACAGGCCATACAACAGCGCTTCGGAAGTGGGAGGACAGCCGGGAATGTAGATGTCGACCGGAACGATGCGATCGCAACCGCGCACGACCGAATGGGAATGATGATAGTAGCCGCCGCCGTTGGCGCAGGAACCCATCGAAATGACCCAGCGCGGCTCGGGCATCTGGTCATAGATTTTTCTCATCGCCGGCGCCATCTTGTTGGTCAGCGTCCCGGCGACGATCATCACGTCGGATTGACGCGG
>JAITAJ010000247.1 GCA_031284185.1 Accumulibacter sp.
GTGGATGAATTTTTTCCGGTGGACGGAAATGGCCGGGCGACGGGCGAAAAGCCGGGCCGGAAAAGAGACGAGACGGGAGGGGTTGTTTTCCGTCAGTCCGCCGCATCCTGCGCGACAGACCGACGAAGCGCGCCGGAGCCGGTATGAGCTTCGGGAAAAGCGGGGGGGGGGGGGCTGAAACATCGAGGAATGGTACTGCCAGATTTGCTCGACGGACAATAATTTAGGATTCTGTGAATATAATTTTCCGTGTCTCCTGTGGCGCTTCCGTCCGTCTCATCCGCCATTTCCTTCAAACGATGGCCGGGACGGGCGGTCAGGATCGCGCGCTGTAAACGCGGACGGATCGAAAACCCGTGATACCCGCTTGACCGGGATACCGTTCGACCGTAGAATCCCTCCCTTTTTCCGGCAGGGCGGACCGTTCACCCTTGCCGCGCCGCGGCGGAACTCCGGAATCCGGCCTTTCCGCCGGCGCCGATGTTCAGAATTGAGTTGCAGTGAGTGATTCAAAGCGGTTATAATGATCGACTTTCGCCGGGTGGCATCCAACGGTGCCGCTCTTTTGTTTTGCTCGCCGGCCAATCGCAGCCGGCAAGAGGAGAATAAGCATGAGTCTTGGCCTTGTCGGGCGCAAGGTCGGCATGACGCGCATCTTCACCGAGGACGGTCTGTCCGTTCCGGTCACGGTGCTCGACGTGTCGAACAACCGCGTCGCCCAGATCAAAACGCCCGAGATCGACGGCTATACGGCCGTGCAGGTCTCTTTCGGCAAGCGCCGCGCGTCGCGCGTCAATAAGGCCCTGGCGGGGCATCTCGCCAAGGCGGGCGTCGAAGCGGGCGTCCTGCTCAAGGAATTCACCGTTCTTCCCGAGGAACTTGCCAACCCGGGCCTCGCCAATCTGAAACCGGGCGATGAGATCAGCGTCGCGCTCTTTTCCGTCGGACAGAAGGTCGACGTGACCGGACGGTCGATCGGCAAGGGCTACGCGGGCGGTATCAAGCGCCATCATTTCGATTCGCAGCGCGCTTCCCACGGCAATTCCGTGTCACACAACGCGCCGGGTTCCATCGGCATGAACCAGGACCCCGGCCGCGTCTTTCCGGGCAAACGCATGTCCGGTCATCTCGGCGATGCGAAGCGCACGCAGCAGAACCTCGAAGTCATTCGCGTCGATGTCGAGCGTCAGCTACTGTTGGTCAAGGGCGCCGTCCCCGGTTCCAAGGGGTCGGATCTGGTCGTGCGCCCAGCTGTCAAGGCGGGGGCATGATGGAACTCAAACTGATCGATGAACAGGGCCAGGAAGCCAGCCGCCTGCAAGCGTCGGATGTGTTGTTCGGGCGCGAATACAACGAGGCGCTGGTGCATCAGGTGGTGGTGGCCTATCAGGCCAACGCGCGCAGCGGAAATCGCGCGCAGAAGGATCGCGGACAAGTCAGGCACACGACGAGCAAGCCTTTCCGCCAGAAGGGCACCGGGCGCGCGCGGGCCGGCATGTCGTCTTCCCCGCTGTGGCGCGGCGGCGGCCGGACTTTCCCGAACACGCCCGACGAGAATTTCAGTCACAAGCTGAACAGGAAAATGTATCGGGCCGGCATCGCTTCGATTCTGTCGCAGCTCGTCCGCGAGGATCGTCTCGCGGTGGTCGAGAACATCGCCGTCGATGCGCCGAAGACCCGGCTGTTCGCGCAGAAGAGCAAGGGCATGGGCTACGACAGCGTTCTTGTGATTACCGATGGCTTCGACGAGAACGTCTTCCTTGCTTCCCGCAACTTGCCGAACGTGCTGGTTCTCGAAGTGAGCGAGGCCGATCCGGTGTCTTTGATCCGTTTTCCCAAGGTGCTGATGACCCGGAGCGCGGTCGCCAAGTTGGAGGAGATTCTGGGATGAACCAACAGCGTTTGATGCAGGTGTTGCTTGCGCCTCAGATTTCCGAGAAGGCGACGTATGTCGCCGACAAGAACAATCAGGTGATTTTCCGCGTGGCGCCGGATGCGACCAAACCGGAGGTCAAGGCCGCCGTGGAATTGTTGTTCAAGGTTTCTGTCGAAGCGGTGCAGATTGCCAACGTCAAGGACAAGCAGAAACGCTTCGGGGGCCGCAAGGGGATCCGGAGAGGCTGGAAAAAGGCGTATGTGTGTCTGAAGCCGGGACAGGAAATCAATTTCGTGGATGGAGGAGCGGCATAAATGGCACTCGTCAAAGTCAAACCGACCTCGCCTGGTCGCCGCGCCGTCGTCAAGGTCGTCAATCCGGAGCTGCACAAGGGCGCGCCTTATGCCGGGCTGCTGGAGGCGCAGTCGAAGAAGGCCGGGCGCAACAATAACGGCCATGTGACGACCCGCCATCAGGGCGGAGGGCACAAGCAGCATTACCGCCTCATCGATTTCAAGCGCAACAAGGACGGTATTCCGGCCAGGGTCGAGCGGATCGAATACGATCCGAACCGGACGGCGAACATCGCGCTGTTGTGCTATGCCGACGGCGAACGCCGCTATGTCGTCGCGCCGAAGGGAATAAGCGTCGGCCAGCAGGTGATCAGCGGTTCCGAAGCGCCGATCAAGTTGGGAAATACCCTGCCGATCCGCAACATTCCCGTGGGCACCACCATCCATTGCGTCGAAATGATTCCGGGCAAGGGGGCGCAGCTGGCGCGTTCGGCGGGAACGTCCGCGCAACTGTTGGCGCGCGAAGGCGTCTATGCGCAGTTGAGGTTGCGTTCGGGCGAGATTCGCCGCGTCCATGTCGAATGCCGCGCCACCATCGGCGAGATCGGCAACGAGGAACATAGTCTGCGTTCCATCGGCAAGGCGGGGGCGAATCGGTGGCGCGGCATTCGTCCCACCGTCCGCGGCGTGGTCATGAACCCGGTCGACCATCCGCACGGCGGCGGCGAGGGCAGAACCGCGTCGGGTATGCCCCAGGTCAGTCCCTGGGGGACCAAGACCAAGGGATATCGCACACGCAGCAACAAGCGCACGACTTCGATGATCGTGCAGCGTCGTCATAAACGCTGAGGGATAGAGAACTATGGGACGTTCCGTAAAAAAGGGCCCGTTTGTCGATGCCCATTTGCTCAAGAAGGTCGAGGCGGTGCGCGCGACGAGTGACAAGCGCCCGATCAAGACCTGGTCACGTCGGTCGACGGTGCTTCCGGGCTTTGTCGGGCTGACTATCGCCGTGCATAACGGCAAGCAGCACATTCCCGTGTACGTCACGGAAAACATGGTCGGCCACAAGCTGGGAGAGTTTTCGCTAACCCGCACTTTCAGGGGGCATACCTCCGGCAAGAAGGCCAAGAAGTAAAGGAGTGGACATGGAAACACGTGCTATTTTGCGCGGCGTGCGGCTTTCGGACCAGAAGGGTCGCCTGATTGCCGACCAGATCCGCGGCCTGCCGGTCGACAAGGCGCTCAACATCTTGGCGTTCAGTCCGAAAAAAGGAGCGGGAATCGTCAAAAAGGTGCTCGAATCGGCCATCGCCAACGCGGAACACAATGATGGCGCCGATATCGATGATCTCAAGGTCAGAAGCATTTACGTGGAGAAGGGCATGGTGCTCAAGCGCTTTACGGCCAGGGCCAAGGGGCGTGGCAATCGGATCGTCAAGCCGACTTGCCATATTTTTCTGACCGTCGGAGATTGAGGAAGAGAAATGGGACAGAAAATTCATCCGACGGGCTTCCGTTTGGCGGTGACCCGCGATTGGTCGTCGCGCTGGTACGCGAACAGCAAGAATTTTTCCACGATGCTGAACGAGGATGTGAAGGTTCGGGATTACCTCAAGGAAAAGCTCAAACATGCTTCCGTCGGGCGCGTGCTGATCGAGCGTCCCGCCAAGAATGCGCGAGTGACGGTGTTCTCGGCGCGTCCCGGCGTCGTGATCGGCAAGAAGGGCGAAGAAATAGATCAGTTGCGTTCCACGTTGCAGAAAATCATGCGCGTTCCGGTGCATGTGAGCATCGAAGAGATTCGCAAGCCCGAACTCAATGCTCAGCTGATCGCCGACTCCATCACTCAGCAGCTGGAAAAGCGCATCATGTTTCGCCGCGCCATGAAGCGCGCCATGCAGAACGCGATGCGCCTGGGCGCCCAGGGGATCAAGATCATGAGTTCGGGACGGCTGAACGGGGCCGAAATCGCCCGCCGCGAGTGGTATCGGGAAGGCCGGGTGCCCTTGCATACCCTGCGCGCCGACATCGATTACGCGACTTCCGAGGCCCTGACCACCTACGGCATCATTGGTGTCAAGGTGTGGGTCTTCAAGGGTGAAATCCTGAACAGGGACGAGCCGCCCGAAGCGGCCTTGCCCGAGGTGACGGCGGAAGACCCGTCGCGCAAGCCGCGGCGGGGTTCCAGATCCGCCGGAGAAGGCGACAGGGCCAGGCGCTCCGCCGACAAGCCCAGGGCGGAAGGACAAGCAACGGATGGCGCCAAGGCCGAGCCTGCCGCCGCAGCCAAGGCCAGAACGCCGGCGAAACGAGTGAGAAAGGCAGGAACGAGCGATGCTGCAACCAACTAGAAGAAAATACCGCAAGGAGCAGAAAGGCCGGAATACCGGACTGGCGACTCGCGGGACGAACGTGAGTTTCGGGGAATTCGGCCTCAAGGCGACCGGGCGGGGGCGTTTGACCGCCCGCCAGATCGAGGCCGCGCGGCGCGCGATGACGCGCCACATCAAGCGGGGCGGCCGGATCTGGATTCGCATTTTCCCGGACAAGCCCGTTTCCAAGAAACCCGCGGAAGTGCGGATGGGTAACGGCAAGGGAAACCCCGAGTATTACGTCGCGGAGGTACAGCCGGGCAAGGTGCTGTACGAAATGGACGGTGTCGGCGAGGTTCTCGCGCGGGAAGCGTTCGCGTTGGCCGCCGCCAAGTTGCCGATTTCGACGACCTTTGTGACTCGTATCCTGGGGTGATCGGACATGAAAGCCAAAGAACTTAGAGCGAAAAATGTCGACGAGCTGAACAAGGAGCTTCTGGATCTGTTGAAGGCGCAATTCGGTTTGCGCATGCAGAAAGCCACGCAGCAACTGAACAATTCGAGCCAGATCGGCAAGGTTCGTCGTGACATTGCCCGCGTGCGTACTCTCCTTCGTGAAAAGGCGGCACAGCAATGAGTGAAGAAAAAAGCAAGCGTTCCCTGATCGGGCGCGTCGTCAGTGACAAGATGGACAAGACCGTCACTGTTCTGGTCGAGCGCCGCGTCAGGCATCCGATATACGACAAGATCATCGTGCGTTCCAACAAGTATCATGCGCACAACGACGGCAATCAGGCCAAGGCGGGCGACCTCGTGGAAATCCGGGAAGTGCGCCCGGTGTCGAAAACGAAGTCCTGGGCCGTGACCCGGCTGCTCGAAAAGGCCGAGGCCATTTGAAAAATGCCTGCCTTGCGTCTTGTGATTTTCGTGAAAGAAGGTACAATGCTCTTTTTTTCGCGCCCGGCGCTTTCTCGCCGTGCGATTTTGCCCGCAAGGGTTCCAAGACTGACCGCGCTGGCGGGATAAGTTGGAGACTTAAATGATTCAGATGCAGACGGTTCTGGACGTGGCCGACAACACTGGCGCGCGTTCGGTCATGTGTATCAAGGTGCTTGGCGGATCCAAGCGTCGTTATGCGAGCGTCGGAGACGTCATCAAGGTCAGCATCAAGGATGCGGCGCCGCGCGGGCGTGTCAAGAAGGGCGACATTTACAGCGCCGTCGTCGTGAGGACGGCCAAGGGCGTGCGGCGTCCCGATGGTTCGCTGGTCAGATTCGACAACAATGCCGCGGTACTCCTGAACAACAAGCTGGAGCCGATCGGAACTCGTATTTTCGGGCCGGTGACTCGTGAGTTGCGTAGCGAGCGGTTCATGAAGATCGTTTCGCTCGCCCCGGAAGTTCTCTAGAGGGTGATCATGGAAAAGATTCGCAAGGGCGATGAAGTGATCGTCATCACAGGCAAGGACAAGGGCAAACGCGGGACGGTGGTTCGTCGCGTCGGGATTGAGCACGTGGTGGTCGAAGGCATCAATCGCGTGAAGAAGCATGTCAAGCCGAATTCGGTGAAGGGTGTGGTTGGCGGTATCGAGGACAAGGACATGCCGCTGCACGTATCCAACGTGTCCCTGTTCAACCCGGCGACCAAGAAGGCCGATCGGGTTGGCTTCAAGCGGCTCGAAGACGGCAGGAAGGTGCGCGTCTTCAAGTCGAATGGCGAAGTGGTCGGGGTATAAGGAACGAATATGGCGCGTTTGCTGGAGTATTACAAAAAAACGGTGATGCCGGAATTGGTGCGGAAGTTCGGATACAAATCGGTGATGGAAATTCCGCGCATCACGAAGATTACCCTGAACATGGGGGTGGGCGAGGCGGTGGCGGACAAGAAGGTGCTGGAGAACGCCGTTGCCGACATGACCAAGATCGCCGGTCAGAAGCCGGTGATCACCAAGTCGCGCAAGTCGATTGCGGGCTTCAAGATTCGTACCGGCTATCCGATCGGGTGCATGGTCACTCTGCGCGGGCCGCGGATGTTCGAGTTCCTCGATCGGCTGGTGACGGTCGCCTTGCCCCGGGTACGGGACTTTCGCGGTATCTCGGGAAAGGGATTCGATGGCCGCGGCAACTACAACATGGGCATCAAAGAGCAGATCATCTTTCCCGAGATCGAGTACGACAAGATCGACGCGCTGCGTGGCATGAACATCAGCGTGACCACCGTTGCCAAGACTGACGAAGAGGCGCGCGCATTGCTTGCCGCCTTCAAATTTCCGTTCAAGAACTGAGGATCAAATGGCGAAACTTGCATTGATCAACCGTGAAAAGAAGCGGCGCAAACTGGTCGAAAAATATGCCACGAGGCGTGCCGAGCTGGCAGCGATCATCGGCGACGTCAACCGGCCTGAAGAAGAGCGCTTCGAGGCCCAGCGAAAATTGCAGGCTCTGCCGAGAAATTCCAGCCCGGTGCGCTTGCGCAATCGTTGCCAGTTGACCGGGCGTCCGCGTGGCGTTTTCCGCAAGTTCGGGCTGGGTCGCGGCAAGTTGCGTGATTTCGTCATGCGCGGCGAAGTCCCCGGCATGACCAAGGCCAGCTGGTAGGCAGGAGGAAATACGATATGAGTATGAGCGATCCGATCAGCGACATGCTGACCCGCATCCGCAATGCGCAGTTGGCCAGCAAGACGGCGGTGGCCATGCCGTCCTCCAAGGTCAAGGTGGCTATCGTCAAGGTGTTGAAGGACGAGGGATTCGTCGAGGATTTCGCGGTTCGCGAGAATGCGGGCAAGCCGACCCTCGAAATTGGCCTGAAGTATTACGCCGGGCGTCCCGTCATCGAGAAGATCGACCGGGTTTCGACGCCGGGTTTGCGCATCTATCGCGGCGCGAACGAAATTCCACGGGTGATGAATGGCCTCGGCGTGGCAATCGTATCCACGCCGAAGGGTGTTATGACCGATCGCAAGGCGCGTGCCAGCAATGTGGGTGGCGAAGTGCTGTGCATCGTCGTGTAAGGGAAGATATTTATTATGTCCCGCGTAGCGAAAAATCCGATTGTGTTGCCGCAGGGCGTCGACGTGAGCCTGGGCAGCGATATTACCGTCAAGGGGCCGCTGGGTTCCGCCAAGTTTGCCGGAAATCCCGCGGTGCATGTCGAGCGGGAGGGGGAATCGCTCCTGTGCAAGCCCATCGACGGAGCGGTCGATGCCGATGCCCTGTCGGGCACGGTGCGCGCCATTCTGGCCAATATGGTGATCGGAGTCAGCAAGGGCTTCGAGCGCAGGCTGACCCTGGTCGGGGTGGGTTATCGCGCGCAGGCGCAAGGAGACACCCTCAACCTGACGCTGGGTTTCTCTCATCCGGTGGCCTACAGGGTGCCGGCGGGAATCAAGTGTGAAACGCCCTCCCAGACGGAGATTCTGATCAAGGGCGTAGACAAGCAGCTGGTTGGGCAGGTGGCCGCCAAAATTCGCGGGTATCGTCCGCCGGAGCCATACAAGGGCAAGGGTGTGCGCTATGCCGACGAATCGGTCGTTCTCAAGGAAACGAAGAAGAAATAGGGTGCATAAATGATTGACAAGAAACAGGCGCGGTTGCGCAGGGCCCGCAAAACCCGGGCCAAGATTGCCGAACTGAAGTCAGTGCGCTTGTCGGTGCATCGCACCAACTGCCACATCTACGCGCAAGTCATTTCATCCTGCGGTTCAAAGGTGCTGGTGGCGGCTTCGTCTCTCGAAAAGGACGTGCGCAAGGAGCTGGCCAATGGCGGAAATGTCGGCGCCGCGGTGGTGATCGGCAAGCTCATCGCCGAGCGCGCGCTCAAGGCCGGAATCGAGCAGGTCGCCTTCGATCGCAGCGGCTTCCGGTATCACGGACGTGTCAAGGCGCTGGCGGAAGCGGCGCGTGAAGCCGGTCTGAAGTTCTGATCGCTCCGGAAAAGGATTGGAGTAAGAGTTATGGCAAAACCGCAAGGCAGAAAGAATCAGCAGGCCGAGAAGCCGGATGATGGTTTCCGCGAAAAAATGATTTCCATCAACCGCGTGACCAAAGTCGTCAAGGGGGGGCGCATCCTGGGTTTCGCGGCGCTGACCGTGGTCGGTGACGGCGATGGCCGTATCGGCATGGGCAAGGGGAAATCGCGCGAGGTGCCGGTGGCCGTCCAGAAGGCGATGGAGGAAGCTCGCCGCAGGCTGGTCAAGGTCAGTCTGAAGGACGGGACCCTGTACCATACCGTCATCGGGCGTCATGGCGCGTCGAGCGTGATCATGCAGCCGGCGCCGGAAGGCACGGGGGTGATCGCCGGCGGCGCCATGCGCGCCGTGTTCGACGTCATGGGCGTGGCCAACGTGGTTGCCAAGGCGCACGGTTCGACGAATCCGTACAACATCGTCCGCGCCACCATCAACGGGCTTCGGGCCATGAACACGCCCGCGGAAGTCGCGGCCAAGCGCGGCAAGACGATTGAAGAGATTCTGGGGTGAGCCATGACTGACGGAAAAGTTAAGGTGACGCTGGTCAAGAGCCTGATCGGCACGAAAGAGTCGCATCGCGCGACCGTTCGCGGATTGGGACTGCGGCGTCTGAACAGCACGGCGGAGTTGCGGGATACGCCGGCGGTGCGCGGAATGATCAACAAGGTGGCCTACCTTGTGAAGTGCGAGGACTAGGATGAAACTCAACACGATTCGACCCGCCGAAGGGGCCAAAAAAGCGCGCCGCCGCGTTGGGCGTGGCATCGGCTCCGGTTTGGGCAAGACCGCCGGGCGCGGCCACAAGGGGCAGAAATCCCGTGCCGGCGGGTTTCACAAAGTGGGCTTTGAAGGCGGGCAGATGCCCTTGCAGCGCCGCTTGCCGAAGCGTGGCTTCGTATCCCTGACCAATGCGCGCAACGTCGAGGTTCGTCTGTCCGAAATCAACGATTTGCCTGTCGATGAAATCGATCTGCTGACGCTGGTTCAGGCCAATCTCGTCTCGCCTCACGCCCTGTCGGCCAAAGTGGTGCTTTCCGGCCGGATCGAGCGAAAGGTCGTGCTCAAGGGTGTCGGAGCGACCAAGGGTGCCCGGGCGGCCATCGAGGCCGCCGGCGGTAGTGTCGGTAATTGATCGGAAAACAACGGGTGTCTCTTGGCGACTAATTCCGGACAGGTAGGCAAAGGCGGGAAATACGGCGATCTGAAGCGCCGGCTGATGTTCCTGGTCGGTGCGCTGATCGTATACCGCATGGGTTCGCACATCCCCGTCCCCGGCATCGATCCGGTGGCGCTGGCGGAGTTTTTCAATCGCAATCAGGGCGGCATCCTGGGGATGTTCAACATGTTCTCCGGGGGAGCGCTGCGGCGTTTCACCATTTTTGCCCTGGGCATCATGCCTTACATCTCCTCTTCCATCATCATGCAGTTGATGACGCATGCCAGCCCGCAGCTGGAGGCGCTGAAAAAGGAAGGCGAGTCGGGGCGGCGCAAGATCACCCAATACACGCGGTACGGCACGGTCATTCTGGCGGTCTTCCAGGGCATCGGCATCGCCATCGGCGTGGAATCCCAGGGACTGGTGCCCGAGCCTGGCATACTTTTCCGCTTCGTCACGGTGACGACCTTGCTGACCGGCACGATGTTCCTGATGTGGCTGGGCGAGCAGATCACCGAGCGCGGTCTGGGCAACGGCATTTCGATCATCATCTTCGCGGGGATCGCCGCCGGTCTGCCGAACGCGGTCGTCGGGCTGGCGGAGCTGGTGCGCACCGGCGCCATGCATCCGCTGTCGGCGATTTTCATCTCCCTGCTGGTGGTGGCCGTCACCGCCTTTGTCGTTTTCGTCGAGCGCGGGCAGCGCAAGATTCTGTTGAATTACGCCAAGCGGCAGGTCGGCAACAAGATTTACGGCGGCCAGAGTTCGTACCTGCCGCTCAAGCTGAACATGTCGGGCGTGATTCCGCCTATTTTCGCCTCATCGATCATCCTGTTTCCGGCCACCATCGCGGGATGGTTCGGTGCCAGTGATTCCATGCGCTGGCTCAAGGACATCGCGGCGGTGCTCTCGCCGGGGCAGCCCATCTACGTGATGCTGTACGCGGCGGCCATCGTCTTCTTCTGTTTTTTCTATACGGCGCTGGTGTTCAATTCAAAGGAAACGGCGGACAACCTGAAAAAGGGTGGCGCTTTCGTGCCGGGGATACGTCCGGGAGAGCAGACGGCCCGTTACGTCGACAAGATACTCATGCGTCTGACGCTGCTCGGCGCGGTTTACATCACCGTGGTTTGTCTGGTGCCGGAATTCCTGATTCTGGAGTGGAACGTCCCGTTCTATTTCGGTGGCACGTCCTTGCTGATCATCGTTGTCGTGACCATGGACTTCATGACGCAGGTGCAAGCCTACGCGATGTCCCATCAATATGAAGGATTGCTGAAGAAGGCAAATTTCAAGGGGTCCGGATTCTCGGCGAAATAGATGGCAAAGGAAGATTTGATCGAAATGCAGGGCGAAGTTGTCGAGAACCTGCCCAATGCGACATTCAAGGTGAAACTGGAGAACGGCCATATCGTGCATGGATTCATTTCCGGGAAGATGCGCATGCATTACATCCGCATTCTGCCGGGCGACAAGGTGACCGTTCAGCTCACGCCATATGACCTGAGCCGGGCGCGCATCGTCTTCCGCGCCAAATAGAAGTCTCTACGCAGTGGATGAAACCGACGAAAGGCTGGCTGCGCCCATCGTCGAAAACTAGGAGTAAAACATGAAAGTGCTGGCATCCGTCAAACGCATCTGCCGCAATTGCAAGATCATTCGGCGCCACGGCATCGTGCGCGTGATCTGTTCGGATCCGCGTCACAAGCAGCGGCAGGGTTGATCCCGGTTTCCAGTGAGAACCCGGTGATTACTGTTCAATTACGTTTCGCATAACTGGGGTGAATCGATGGCCCGCATCGCAGGGGTGAATATACCCAACCATCAACATGCCGAGATCGCGCTGACCGCGATTTACGGCGTTGGTCGCCGCCGCGCGCAAAAAATTTGTGACGCTGCCGGCGTCGTACGTTCGACCAAGGTGAAGGATTTGACGGAAGCCGAAATGGATCGTTTGCGCGATCATGTCGGCAAACTGTCCGTCGAAGGCGACCTTCGCCGTGAAGTAACCATGAGTATCAAGCGCCTGATGGATCTCGGGTGCTATCGTGGCTTGCGTCATCGCAAGGGATTGCCGGTACGCGGTCAGCGCACGCGGACCAATGCCCGCACCCGCAAGGGACCGCGCAAGGCCATCGCCGGCAAGAAACAATAGGGAAAGATCATGGCCAAGACCGCAACGAAAGTTCGCAAGAAAGTCAAGAAGAACGTGGCCGAGGGTGTCGTCCACATCCATGCCTCGTTCAACAACACCATCATCACGATTACCGATCGTCAGGGCAATACCTTGTCGTGGGCGACCTCCGGGGGCGCCGGCTTCAAGGGATCGCGCAAGAGCACGCCGTTCGCCGCGCAGGTTGCCGCGGAGGCCGCCGGCAAGGTGGCTCAGGAATGCGGAGTCAAGAATCTGGAAGTGCGCATCAAGGGGCCCGGGCCAGGCCGTGAATCGTCGGTTCGCGCGCTGAATGCGCTTGGAATGAAAATCACGTCGATCACCGACGTGACCCCGATTCCTCACAATGGCTGCCGTCCGCCGAAGAAGCGCCGGATTTAAGGAGATAGACAAGTGGCTCGTAATCTCGACCCGAAATGCCGTCAGTGCCGCCGGGAAGG
>JAITAJ010000254.1 GCA_031284185.1 Accumulibacter sp.
GTCTTCTCAAATCTCTGTCCTCTGAACCTGCGCCCAGTTTTTCGCCACCGCTCCAGCGCGTAGCGCCGCAAACTCATCTGTCCTCTGTCTTCTCAAACCTCCGTCCTCTGAAACCCGCGCCCGGTTTCTCGTCATCACTCCGGCGCGTAGCGCCGCAAACTCATCTGTCTTCCGTCTTCTCAAATCTCTGTCCTCTGAAACCCGCGCCCGGTTTTTCGCCACCGCTCCGGCGCGAAGCGCCGCAAACTCATCTGTCTTCTGTCCTCTCAAACTTCTGTCCTCTGATACCGCCCTCCCGGCAGGCTGGCGACGCGCCCTTCGAGTTCGAGATGCAGGAGAACCACTGAAAGCGCGTCGGCGCTCAACCCGGACCGGATGACCAGTTCGTCCAGGCCGCAGGGGTCATACCCCATGAGCGACAGGATTTCCGCGTTTTCGCCCTGGCTCGCGTCGCTCGCTCCAGATGCCCCGGTTACGGCCTGGGTCGGGGCCGGGGGCGGTATTGGCACGGACCAGCGCAATTCCTCAAGAATGTCCCGCGCGGTTTCCACCAGCTTGGCTCCTTCCTTGATCAGCTTGTGGCACCCTCGCGCCTGCGGCGAGTGGATCGATCCGGGGATGGCGAAAACTTCCCGGCCTTGTTCTCCGGCCAGTCTTGCCGTGATCAACGAACCGCTCTCGACGGTCGCCTCGACGATCAGCACGCCGCGCGCTATCCCGGATATCAGCCGATTGCGGCGCGGAAAATTGGAGGCGACGACCGGCGTGCCGATGGGAAACTCCGAGACGATCACGCCCTTGGCGCCGATCTCGTGCGCCAGATCCCGGTTTCTCGCCGGGTAAATGCGGTCGATCCCGGTGCCGATGAAGGCAATGGTTTCGCCTTGCGCCGCCAGCGCGCCACGATGCGCGGCCGCGTCGATGCCCAAGGCCATGCCGCTGGCAATGGCCAGCCCCGCTTCGGCCAACGCGCCGGCGAATCGCTCGGCGTTCAGGATACCCTGCGGCGTCGGGTTGCGGCTGCCGACGATGGACAGGATCGTCCGATTGAGCAGCTCGACCCGACCGAGAACGTACAGCAACGTGGGTGGATCGGGAATTTCAAGAAGCGCGCGCGGATAATCCGAATCGGCCAGCGTCACGATGCGCTGGCCGGGGCTTTGCGCCCAGGCCGTGGCGGTGGCGATCGCGTCATCGTTTCTGGTGTCGAGCAATAGCCTGGCCGCCTTGTCGCCGATCAGCGCGCGCAACGCGCCGTACCCGGCGGAAAAAACGGCGTCGGGCAGACCGAAGGCGGTCAACAGCTTGCGCTGCGTTCTGCCGCCGATGCCCGGAATGAGGGTGAGCCTGAGCCAGCCGGCGAGCGTCTCGTGCCCGGTCATCGGCTATGGCGTGCGGACGAAGTCGTTGACGAGGAGGAGCCTGTCGGACTGGACGACCAGAGCATAGGAAAGACGCTCGAAAGTACGGAACACGAAGATGAGTCCGAAGCGTTCCGACGGAATGGCGACACTTTCCGACAGATCGTTTTCATCGCGTTGCGTAATGATGCGATTTCGCTCGACGGCGAGAATGTGCCCGATCTCCAGTCCATCTTCACTGCCGCGATTGATCGTGACGATCGACAGGCGGCCTCCGCCGCCCGAACCGACGCCGCCGTAGATCGAGACGACACGCCCGTCGATGTCCTGTTCGGGAGCGTGCGGGACGTAATCGAGAAGTTCCGGCCGGGTGGTGGGCGTCAGACGGTCTCCATAGCCGATTTCCTGCTTGGCCTGGGTGATTTCGAAGGTCGCCGGATCGCCCGGCTTCGTCTGCGTGGCCGAACCGAGATGGAAGGACTCGTAACCGAGAATCCGCTGGGGATCTTCCGGGTCGTACAAGGGTTTCCCGTTGCGGAAAACCTGCCACTCCTTCTGAGCGGGATCGGCGCCTTCCACATAGGCCGTATCACCTTTCCCGAGAAAGACGCGATCCTCTTGCGTGGCCACGATGCGCGGCGCCGACTGCAAGGTGTTTCGTTCGACGAACAGCGGCGTGGCGATGAAAGGCTCGATCACGTTGGGCGGAATCGGCGGAATGACCTCGTCCAGCGATTCCTCGTAGATCTTCGGGCGCTGCCTCGAATCGAGACGCAGGTAAGCCTTGCCGCCGGCGTCGCGGTCGAGGATGATCACATCGCCGGGATGGATTCGATCCGGGCGCTCGATCCGGGCCTTGTTCATGCGCCAGATTTCCGGCCAGCGCCACGGTTCCTTCAGGAAGCGGGCGGAAATGTCCCAAAGCGTATCGCCGCGAACCACGACATAGCGATCGGGCGCCGTGCCGGCAAGCTCGGGCGACGAATCGGCGGCACTGGCCGATCCGGCGGAAAGAAGGCCGAAAACGCCCAGGACGAACGAGAAAAAAATACGGATCATTTGCCTATCCTCATGCGAACAGCGACAGTCCGCGCCTCGCGGTCGTTCGCGGCAAGATGGCCGCAACGACTCCGGGGAACTTCCGCGCGCCCCTGGATCGTCCCACCGCTCGCCGCAAACATCGCATAAAATACGCGAACAGTATCGCAAACGTGAAATATTGCGCTGTATTCATAGATGTTGCATTAGATTCTGCACGTAATTACTTATTTGATCAAGTTTTTCATGTCCTTGCTACCGATTCTCCGTTTCCCCGATCCGCGTCTGAAGACGCTCGCCGCGCCCGTGCGGAACATTGACGAAGGCATAATACGTCTGGCGCGCGACATGGCGGAAACGATGTACGAAGCGCCCGGCATCGGTCTGGCGGCAACCCAGGTCGACGTACACCGGCAAGTGATCGTGATCGACGTTTCGGAAACGCGCGATCGTTTGCTCACCCTGATCAATCCTCGAATCATCGAAAGCGACGGCAAGCAGGTGTGCGAAGAAGGCTGCCTGTCGGTGCCGGGCATCTACGAGAAGGTCGAGCGCGCGGAAAGCGTCGTCGTCCGCTATCTCGATCTGGCGGGGCAAGAGGAGACGATCAGGGGCGACGGTCTGCTGGCCGTGTGCCTGCAACACGAGATCGAGCATCTGAGCGGCAAGGTATTCGTCGAGCATCTCTCGCGGCTCAAGCAGATGCGCATCCGGGCCAAGCTGGACAAGCAGGCGAAGATCACCGCATGAGACTCGTTTTTGCCGGCACGCCCGAATTCGCGGCGCTCGCCCTGAAGGCGATCCTGGACGCCGGTCATCAGGTGGCGTCAGTGCTCACTCAGCCGGACAGGCCCGCCGGACGCGGGATGATCCTGCGTCCCTCGCCCGTCAAGGAAGCGGCGGCGGCCATTGGCATCGACCTCTTCCAACCCCCGACGCTGAAAGATCCGGCGGCCTGGGAACGGATTCGCGCGCAGCGGCCCGAAGCGATGGTGGTCGCCGCCTATGGCCTGATCCTGCCGCCGGCGGTGCTCGAACTCCCGCGTTTTGGCTGCCTCAACATCCATGCTTCCCTGCTGCCGCGCTGGCGCGGCGCGGCGCCCATCCAGCGCGCGATCCTGGCCGGCGACGCCGAAAGTGGCGTGTGCGTCATGCAGATGGACGCCGGACTCGATACCGGCCCGGTACTGCGCCGAGAACATTTGCCGATCGCCGCCGATGAGACGGCGGGGTCGCTCCACGACAAGCTCGCCGGACTCGGCGCGCGCCTGATCGTCGAGACGCTGGCCGATCTGCCGGGCGCGCCGGTGGCGCAGCCCGACGTCGGTGTGACTTACGCGGCGAAGATAGGCAAGGCCGAAACGCCGCTCGACTGGCGCTCGTCCGCCGAACGGCTCGAACGCAAGGTACGGGCGTTCAATCCGTTTCCGGGCGCCGTGGCGATCCTGGACGGCGTGCCGATCAAGGTCTGGCGGGCCGTCTGCCGGGCGGACGAGCCCTCCGGGGCGCCCGGTGACGTCGTTTCCGCCGGTCCGGACGGCATCGTCGTCGCCTGTGGCGAAGGCGTCCTGCTTCTCACCGAGCTGCAAAAAGCGGGAGGCCGGCGTCTGCCCGCCGCGCGGTTTCTTTCCGGCCACCCGGTGCGTCCCGGCGCGACGTTTTCCCTGCCCGCTTGAATTATCCGTTCTCCGCCCAATCTAAAGGCGGACGAAAACACCTTCCACCGACCCGAGGAGAGACTGACCATGTTCGGCAACTGGCTGAAGACGAGCATCCTGATGGCGGCCATCGTGGCCCTCTTTGGTCTCATCGGTTCCTGTCTTGGCGGAGCCAACGGCATGATCATGGCGCTTCTTTTCGGTGGCGCGATGAATTTTTTCGCCTACTGGTTTTCCGACAGGATGGTGTTGCGAATGTACAACGCGCGGGAAGTCGATGAAACATCCGCGCCGCAGTTCTACGTCATGGTGCGTGAACTCGCGCAACGGGCTGGTCTACCGATGCCGCGCGTATATCTGATCGACGAAGCGCAGCCCAACGCCTTCGCCA
>JAITAJ010000280.1 GCA_031284185.1 Accumulibacter sp.
TTCTGTCCTCTGAAATGCACTCGGTTTTTCCATTACACCCGGCGCGACAGCGCCGCAAGCTCATCTGTCTTCTGTCTTCTCAAATCACTGTCCTCTGAAACTGTCCTCTCTAGCCTCTGTCTTCTGATAGGGGCGCCGGAAGCGTGTGTTATCATTCCAGGTCCAAATCTTCGGTGGCCTTCGTCTCCCGTGATCGTCGATCTTCACTCCCATTCCCGCGCTTCGGACGGCTTGCTGTCGCCGGTCGACGTGGTGCGGCGGGCGGCGGCCAATGGCGTCGATATGCTGGCGCTGACCGATCACGATGAAACGGGCGGCTTGCCACAGGCCAGAACGGCGGCCGAACGATCGGATGTGCGCTTCATCGACGGAGTGGAGATTTCCACCGAATGGGAGGGCTTGCAGGTGCATGTCGTCGGACTCGATTTCGACACGCGCGACGCGGCCCTGAACGCCGGTCTGGAATCGATCCGCTCCGGTCGGGTCGAGCGCGCGCGGCACATGTCGGCGGCCATGGAAGCGTCCGGCATTCCGGGATGCTTCGCCGGCGCCATGCGCTATGCGGGAAACCCGAACCTGATCAGCCGCTCGCACTTCGCCCGTTACCTGGTGGAGATCGGCGTCCGCCGCGACGTGCATAGCGTCTTCGACTCCTTTCTCGTTCCCGGCAAGCCGGGATACGTCACCCATCGGTGGGCGACGCTCGGCGAAGCCGTCGGCTGGATTCTCGGCGCCGGCGGCCTCGCCGTGCTCGCGCATCCGGGACGCTACAAGCTGCCGCGCGCTGAAATGCGCGATCTGCTCGACGAACTCAAGGGCGTGGGCGGCCAAGCGATCGAGGTCGTCTCCGGCAACCATTCGCCGGAACACTTCGCCGAGTTTTCGCGTCTGGCAAGAGAGTATGGTTTTCTCGCCTCCTGCGGTTCGGACTTCCACGGGCCGGAAGAAAGCCACGTCGACATCGGCGCCAACGCGCCCCTGCCCGACGGGCTGACGCCGGTGTGGACGGCCTTTCACTGAAAAACGTCATGGCTCGCTATCTCTCCATTCATCCGGGCGATCCTCAACCGCGCCTGTTGGCGCAGGCGGCGGAACTCTTGCGCGACGGCGGCGGCATCGCGGCCTTGCCGACCGATTGCTGTTACGCGCTCGGCTGCCGCCTGGGAGACAAGGAGGCGGTCGAGCGCATCCGGCACATCCGCAACCTCGACGATCGCCACCATCTGACCCTGATGTGCCGCGATCTCTCGGAGATCGCGCAGTTCGCGCGCGTGGACAATGCTCAGTACCGTCTGCTCAAGGCCACCACGCCGGGCAGCTACGTATTCATTCTCGAAGGTCTGCGGGAGTTGCCGCGGCGCGTGCTGCATCCGAAGCGCAAGACGATCGGGCTGCGCGTCCCGGATCACAAAGTGGCCTTGGCCCTGCTCGCGGAGCTGGGTGAGCCTTTGCTCACCTCGACGCTGATACTGCCCGGCGACGAGGCATCGCTGACCGAGGCCTGGGAAATCCAGGACCGGCTCGACGAGCAGATCGAGCTGATCATCGACGGCGGATACTGCGGCACGATGCCGACGACCGTGCTCGACCTGACCGACATGCCCCCGGTGCTGGTGCGCGCCGGACGCGGGCCGCTTGAATCTTTCGGCCTGGGGTGAAGGCCACGATGGATATCGCCGCCCTGATCCAGACGATCTCGATTTCGGCCTTGCCGGTGATTTTCGCCATTACCCTGCACGAAGCGGCGCATGCCTACGCCGCGCGGCATTTCGGCGACACGACGGCATGGGCGGCGGGGCGCGTCAGTCTCAATCCGCTGCGCCACGTCGACCCGGTCGGAACCTTGCTGGTGCCGGGCGCGATTCTCGTCGTGAGCTACTTTGCCGCGGGGAGCGCCATGCTGTTCGGGTGGGCGAAGCCGGTGCCGGTGAACTTCGGCCGCCTGCGCAAACCCTTGCGCGACATGGTGTGGGTCGCCGCCGCCGGCCCCGCGATCAATCTGTTGATGGCCCTCGGCTGGGCGGCGCTGCTGAAACTGGCCACGATTCTGCCGTATACCTCGTATACCCGGCCACTCGGGATGATGAGCCTGGTCGGGATCGACATCAACCTGGTCCTGATGGCGCTCAACCTGCTGCCGCTACCGCCGCTCGACGGCGGGCGAATCGCCGTCGGCCTGCTGCCGTACCGCCTGGCCGCGCCGTTTTCCCGGCTGGAGCGCTGGGGCTTTCCGATCTTGTTGCTGCTGTTGTTCACCCATATGCTCGACTTGATCATCTGGCCGGTCATTGTCGCGTTCCGGCGTTCGATCCTCCTCTTTTTTCAACTGATCTGACATCATGTTCGCGGAACGAGTCCTCTCCGGCATGCGCCCCACCGGCAGCCTGCACCTTGGCCACTATCACGGCGTGCTCAAAAACTGGGTCAGGCTCCAGAACGAATATCCCTGTCTGTTCTTCGCCGCCGACTGGCACGCGCTGACCACGCAATACGACGACCCGCGCGGGATCGAGCGCGCGACCTGGGACATGGTGATCGACTGGCTGGCCGCCGGCGTGGATCCCAAAAAGGCGACGCTGTTCATCCAGTCCCAGGTGCTGGAACACGCCGAACTGCACCTGCTCTTTTCGATGCTGACGCCGCTCGGCTGGCTGGAGCGCGTGCCGACCTACAAGGATCAGCAGGAGAAGCTGTCGAACAAGGATCTGTCGACCTACGGTTTTCTCGGCTATCCGCTCCTGATGAGCGCGGACATCCTGATCTACCGCGCCGACAAGGTGCCGGTGGGCGAGGATCAGATTCCGCACGTCGAATTCACTCGCGAGCTGGCGCGCCGTTTCAATCACCTGTACGGGCGCGCGCCGGATTTCGAGGACAAGGCACGGGAAGCGGTCAAACGGCTGGGCAGCCGCAACGCCCGCGCGTTCGAGCAGTTGCGCACGCGCTTCCAGCAGGACGGCGACGCCGGCGCCGTCGAACGCGGCCACGCCTTGCTGCGGGAGGCGAAAAGCCTGTCGTCCGCCGATCGCGAACGGCTCGCGGGCCATCTCGAAGGAACCGGCAAGACGATCCTCGTCGAACCCGGCTACCTGCTGACCGAAGCCTCGAAGATGCCGGGACTCGACGGGCAGAAAATGTCCAAGTCGTATGGCAACACCATCACCCTGCGCGAAGACGCCGCGTCGGTGACCCGGAAAATCCAGCGCATGCCGACCGATCCCGCGCGCGTGCGGCGCGCCGATCCCGGCGACCCGGACAAGTGTCCGGTGTGGCAGCTGCACCTGGTCTATTCCGGCGCCGAGTGCCGGGAACGGCTGGACCGCGAATGCCGCAGCGCCGGCATCGGTTGCCTCGAATGCAAGCAGCCGGTCATCGACGGCATCCTCGCGGAACAGGCGCCGATGCGGGAACGCGCGCAGACTTATCTCGACGATCCGGCGCTGGTGCGCGACATCCTCGCCGACGGCGCGGCCCGGGCCGGCGAACTGGCGCGCGAGACGATGCGCGACGTGCGCGCCGCGATGGGCCTGAACTATCGGTCGGGCGATGACTGAAAAACCATTCGCCGCGAGGACTTCGGCAGGCCGGCGGCGGTCGCGGGGAACCGCCGCCGCGATTCGTCCGCGATGAACGGGATCACCGACGCCGAGCCGGTGGCGCGCATCTACGGGCAGCCGATGGCCCAGATCCCGCTCGATCTGTACATTCCGCCGGACGCCCTGGCCGTGATGCTCGATGCTTTCGAGGGGCCGCTCGATCTCTTGCTGTACCTGATCCGCAAGGCCAACATCGATGTCCTCGACATCCCGATGGCGCCGCTCACCGAGCAGTACCTGACCTACGTCGAAGCCATGCGCTCGCGGAACCTGGAACTGGCGGCCGACTACCTGGTCATGGCGGCGATGCTCATCGAGATCAAGTCGCGCATGTTGCTGCCGCGGATCAGGAGCGTCGAAGGCGAGGAGACCGAAGACCCGCGCGCCGAGCTGGTACGCCGTCTGGTCGAGTACGAGATGATGAAGCAGGCGGCGCGCGGACTCAACGAACTGCCGCAAGCGGAGCGGGACTTCGAATGGGTCGAGGTCTGGGTCGAAAAGTCCTTGCAGAAACCTCTGCCGGAGGTCGATCCCGAGGACTTGCGCGAGGCCTGGCGCGCCATCGCGCGTCAGGCCCGTCTGCACACGCGCCACGTCATCGCCCGCGAAGAGCTGTCGGTGCGCGAGCACATGAGCCTCATTCTGCGCAGACTGCGCGACCAGGGCGGCTTCGTCGAGTTTTGCGACATGTTCGACGTGACGCAAGGGGCGCAAGTGGTAGTGGTACATTTTTTGGCGATGCTGGAACTGGCGCGCGAGCACCTGCTCGAAATGACGCAGTCGGAAGTCTTCGCCCCGATCTATGTGAGGTTGAGCGATGGACGAATCGAGCGCGACGGCGAACGCGGAAACGAAGCCGGAACCGGAAAGACCGGAGACTGAGGCGTCAGAGAATCAGGAAACGGAATCGGCGGATCGGTCCCCGGACTCTCCGGTTCCGGGGAATGACGCCGCGCGGTTGAAACGGGTGCTCGAAGCGGCGCTCCTGGCCGCGCAGCAGCCGCTGACCGTCAACGAGCTGAAGAAACTGTTCGTCGAGGAAATCGGCGGCGAGGTGCTGCGCGTGCTGCTCGAAGAGTTGCGCGCCGACTGGTCCGAGCGCCCGCTGGAACTCATCCAGGTGGCGAGCGGCTGGCGTTTCCGCACGCGCGCCGAGTTCCTGCCTTATCTCGACCGGCTCAATCCGGAAAAACCGCCCAAATATTCGCGCGCCGTGCTCGAAACGCTGGCCATCATCGCCTACCGGCAGCCGGTGACGCGCGGCGACATCGAGGAAATTCGCGGCGTCACCGTGGCCACGCAAGTGATCCGAACGCTCGAAGAGCGCGGCTGGATCGACGTCATCGGCCATCGAGACACGCCGGGGCGTCCGGCGCTGTTGGCGACGACCAGAAAATTTCTCGACGACCTCGGACTGCGCAGCGTGAGTGAACTGCCGCCGCTCGACATGATCAACCAGACTGTGAACCTTCCCGATGCCCAGCAAACCACGTAAAAGCCCGCTTCGCCCGCCCTCGCCGGATTCACGGCGGTCACGCGCGGAAAAACCGCCGCGCCGCGAGGCGCCGTCGGCGGCGAATCCTTCCACCGGACGTTCGCGCCCGCCGCCGCGCCAGGACGCCGCTCCCGCGACGAGGCGTTTCCGCCGCGAGGAAGCGCCGTGCAAGCCCGAGCGTCTGCACAAGCTGCTGGCGCAAAGCGGAACCGGTTCGCGCCGCGAGATGGAGGAGGCGATCACCGCGGGTCGCGTCACGATCAACGGCAAGACGGCGCTGACCGGCCAGCCGGTGGCGCCGGGGGATCGCGTCAAGGTCGATGGCCGGCTGGTATACCTCAAGTTTTCCAGCCGTCTGCCGCGCGTGCTTCTCTACCACAAGCCCGAGGGAGAGATCGTCTCGCGCGACGATCCGCAACACCGGCCCAGCGTGTTCGCGGCGCTGCCGCGTCTTTCGGGCGCGCGCTGGGTCGCCGTCGGTCGTCTGGACTTCAACAGCAGTGGCCTCATGTTGTTCACCACCTCGGGCGAACTGGCCAACCGGCTGATGCACCCGCGTTACGAACTGGCGCGCGAATACGCCGTGCGCGTGCTTGGCGAGCTGACGCCCGAAGCGCGGCAGCGTCTGCTCCGGGGCATCGACCTGTCCGACGGGCCGGCGCGGCTTTCCACGCTGGACGAGGCGGGCGGCGACGGCGCCAACCACTGGTATCGCGTCTCGCTGAGCGAAGGCCGCAATCGTGAAGTCCGGCGCCTCTTCGAGGCGATCGGCGTCACCGTCAGCCGCCTGATGCGCGTCCGCTACGGCCCCATCGCCTTGCCGCCCAGGCTGCGGCGCGGGCAATCGCTGGAGCTTGGCGAAAGAGACATCCGGCAACTGATGGCCGACCTTGGCATGGTATCAGAGGATAGAAAATAGAGGACAGAGGACAGAGGACAGAAGACAGAGGACAGAAGACAGAAGACAGAGGAGTTTGCGTCGCTGTCGCGCCGGGTGATGGGGGGAAGCCCGAGCGCTCGGTTTCTGTCCCCGGTACGGCACGAGGCGGGCGAGACGCCCGCGCTCCACAGAGGATAGAAAATAGAGGACAGAAGACAGAGGAGTTTGCGTCGCTGTCGCGCCGGGTGATGGGGGGAAGCCCGAGCGCTCGGTTTCTGTCCCCGGTACGGCACGAGGCGGGCGAGACGCCCGCGCTCCACAG
>JAITAJ010000316.1 GCA_031284185.1 Accumulibacter sp.
CTCCCTTCCATTGCTCCAAAACCGATGGTTCAGCCGGTCACCCCTTCCCGCTGATTGGAGAAGACAGATGGGTTTGGGCGCGAAGCCTGATGGAGCGCGGGCGTTCCGCCCGCAAAGAAAAAGCACGAGGCGGGCGAGGACGCCCGCGCTCCCTTCCATTGCTCCAAAACCGATGGTTCAGCCGGTCACCCCTTCCCGCTTTCCGACGTGGCCCTGAAAAACCGACAGAACAATGCGTACAGCGCGGGGTACTCCCGGCGCGGGACGTCGGGGGTCTCGAAAAAACTTTCACTGAGCACGGCAAAGAATTCGCCCGGACTTTCCGCCGCGTAAGGGTCGATCGCCAGCACTTCCCCAGTGGATTCGCCACGCGCTTCGACCGCGTCGACCCGTGCGCGGAAGTCTTCATAGGCGGCGAGAAGCGTGTCCTCCCATTCCCGCCGCGAAATCCCGGCCGGCAGCGGCGGAATACCGTCGACTTCACCATTGAGCATGTCCAGCTTGTGAACGAACTCGTGGATCACCACGTTGTAACCGCCACCGGCCATCTGCGCGTCACGCCAGGAGATGAGCAGCGGACCGCCTTCCCAGGCTTCGCCGGAGGCCACGTCGTCATATTCATGCACCACGCCGAACTCGTCCTCGACGGCGCGCGGGACGATGAACTCGTCAGGATAAACGATGACGCCGACCCAGCCGCGGTAACACTCCAGCCCGAGATCGAGAATCGGCAGACAGCCCTGGACGGCGATGGAAGCACACATGGCGCCGGTCAACTCGAGCCCGCCCGCCGCCGTGAACTCTTTTTCGGCCAGAAAGCGCTCGGCAAGCCGCCTGAGCCTCGATGATTCCTCACGGCTCAGGCGGGCAAGAAACGGCAGCCCATCGACCGTTTCCCGCCACAGATCGTCGGTCAGGCCGCCGTTCCGCCGCGTCGCGCCGCCAAGCCAGCGCCACAGGCTACCGAAGGGCTTGCCGATCGCCATGCGCTTTCGGGCGGTCGAAGTGGCGGACGCTTCGCCTTTCGGCGCGTCTTCCGCCCGGATACCGGCGGCTTTTCCGAAAGCCGCGCTCGCGCCCGGCCTCCCGGCAGGAGGCGCCCGCCTCGGCATTTCGGAAGAAGGGAAACACTAATTGGCCGCTTTTCTGCCGAGATGGAAATAGGAAAGCAGACTTCGCAACTCGTCCGCAATGCCGGAAAGGTTGACCGTGCGCTGGTGCACCGTCTCCAGGGAACTCGCGTTTTCCTCGATGCCGGCGAGAATCCGGGTGAGGTGCGTGGCGATGCCGCTGGTCGCCTGGGATTCCTCCGCGGCGGCCTGGGCGATGCGCTGCGCCATCTCGTTCATGGTCTTGCCTTTTTCCGCCACTTGCCCCAGACCCACGTTGGATTGATCCATGGCCTCTTCCGCCTCGGTGATCTGCTCGGAAGCCTGTTCCATCGCCGTGAACGCTTCCTGGGTCACGGACTGGATTTCGCCGATGGTCTGGCTGATCTCGTTGGTCTGTCCATTCGCCCGCTCGGAGAGCTTGCGCACTTCGTCCGCCACCACGGTGAATCCGCGCCCCGCCTCGCCGGCGCGGGCAGCCTCGATCGCGGCATTCAGGGCCAGCAGACTGGTCTGCGCGGAAATCTCCCGGATGCCGCCGGAAACCTTGCCGATCTGGAGGATGGCGTCCGATAGGTGGTGGATGGTCCCGTTCGCGTGCCGGATGGTGTCCACCATCCGGCGGGAGGCCACGCGACCATCGTGCATGCGTTGCACGGCGTTGTCCAGTTTCCCGTTCGATTCCAGGACGGCCTGGGCGGTCTTGTCGGCGCCGGAGGCGACTTCCTTGGCGGAGGTGCTGAGTTCTTCCACGTTGGCCGCGATGTGGCTGACCGACTCGGACTGCCGGGAAGATTCCTGATGAATGACGTCCATCGCGTTTTCCAGTTGGCCGGAGTTGTCCCTGATCCGTTGCGCCGCCTCGCCGATCTCCGCCAGCATGACTTTCAGGTGCGTCTGCATGGTGGTCATGGCGTTGTACATCGCGCCCAGCTCGTCGCGGCGGCCTTCGGGGACGGCATCGGCGAGGTTGCCCTGGGCGATGCGATCCATCAGGAATGTGGCGTTCACCATGCCGTTCAGCGTCTGGCGCTGCCAGTGGATCAGCAGGAGGCCCACGGGAATGCCGGCGCCGTACAGGGCGTAATCGATCCAGGTTCTTTCGCCCAGCAATCCGAGGAAGATGGCGGCGATCTGCAATACCACCAGCAGCACCGCGAGACCGACCAGCCGGCTGCGCAGCGGAAGCGGTTTTCCGCCCGGCCCCGGCAGGCTGTTCCCGCTTTCGTTGAGCTGTTCGTACAGTTGCTCCGCCTCGCGTATCCGTTCCCGTTCCGGTTCGGTGCGCACGGACATGTAGCCGATGGTCTCGTCGTTTTTCTTTACCGGCACGATCAGGGCGTCGACCCAGTAGTGGTCGCCGTTCTTGCAGCGGTTCTTGACCAGTCCGCGCCAGGGCAGGCCCGCCTTGACCGTCGCCCACAGATCGGCAAACGCCTGGCGCGGCATGTCCGGGTGGCGCACGATGTTGTGGTTGTGGCCGACCAGCTCGTCGCGGTCGAACCCGCACAGTTCGACGAAAGTATCGTTGACGTAGGTGATGATGCCCTTGATGTCCGTTCGTGAAACGATGTAGCGCCCCGATGGCAAGGGCACTTCCTTCTGTGTGACGGGAAGATTCGTTTTCAATGCAGACCCCCCGGAATGTTCTGTTTATGGATCGCGCAAATCATAATCGATACGCCTCCGTTTGACTACAGAGATGGAGTTCAGAAGACAGAGTTTAGAGAGGACAGAAGACAGGTTGGCTTGCGGCGCTTCGCGCCGTTCAGAAGACAGAAAACCGAGCGCTCGGGTTCAGAGGACAGGGTTCAGAGAGGACAGAAGACAGGTTAGCTTGCGGCGCTTCGCGCCGGGTGAGGACGAAAACCGGACGCTCGGTTTCTCTGTCTTCTGAAATACCTGTCCTCTACCCCCTGAACTCGAGCGCTCGGTTTTCCCATCTCAGCCGGCGCGAAGCGCCGCAAACTGATCTGTCTTCTGTCTTCTATCATCTGTCTTCTGTTCTCTGTCATCTGTCTTCTGGCTAATCAGATGCCTTTTTCCGTTGCCGATCAGTTCGGCGCGGCCCATGCGCCGCAGGGCTTCGCGCAGGAGCGGCCAGTTCGCCGGATCGTGATAGCGCAGAAAAGCCTTGTGCAGCTTGCGCTGCCGGGCGGCGCGCGCGGTTTCGACGCGCGGGGATTGACGATCGACCCGCCGCAACGGGTCACGACCGGTGTGATACATCGCCGTGGCAATGGACATCGGCGTCGGCAGGAAGGTCTGTACCTGGTCGGGACGGAATTTCCGGCTTTTCAGCCATAGCGCCAGCGCAAGCATGTCTTCGTCAGTGGTGCCCGGGTGCGCGGCGATGAAGTAGGGAATCAGGTATTGCGCCTTGCCGGCTTCCCGCGAAAAACGGTCGAACAATCGCTTGAATTCGTCGAAAACGCCAATGCCGGGCTTCATCATGCGCGCGAGCGGCCCCGGTTCGGTGTGCTCGGGCGCGATCTTCAGGTAACCCCCGACATGGTGCGTCACCAGCTCCTTGACGTACTCGGGCGAACGCACGGCCAGATCGTAACGCAGACCGGAACCGATCAGGATGCGCTTGACGCCGGGAATCGCGCGCGCCTTGCGATAGAGCCGGATGAGCGGCGCATGGTCGGTATCGAGCCGATGACAGATTTCGGGAAAGACACAGGAAAACCGCCGGCACGCGGATTCGATACGCTTGTCCCCGCACGCCAGACGGTACATGTTGGCCGTCGGCCCGCCGAGGTCGGAAATGATGCCGGTAAACCCCGGCGTCCCGTCACGGATGTCCTCGATCTCGCGCAAAATCGATTCCTCGGAACGATTCTGCACGATGCGCCCTTCATGCTCGGTGATCGAGCAGAAGGCGCAGCCGCCGAAACAGCCGCGCATGATGTTGACCGAGAAACGGATCATCTCCCAGGCCGGAATTCTCGCGTCGCCATAGGAGGGGTGCGGCCGGCGCCGATACGGCAGATCATAGACGCCGTCCATCTCCGGCGTGGCGAGGGGGATCGGCGGCGGATTGAGCCAGACGTCACGATCGCCGTGCGCCTGGACCAGCGCCCGCGCGTTGCCGGGATTCGACTCCAGATGGAAGACACGCGAGGCATGGGCGTAAAACACCGGATCGTCCTTCACTTGCTCATGGGACGGCAGACGGATGACGGTACGCGAACGCTCGGGAATGCGCGCCGCCGTCGGCGTGAGACGGATGCTCCGGCATTCCGGGGCGGATCGCGGTCTGACGCCGCCGTCTTCGCCGTAGGGATTCGGATGCCGGATCGGAGGCCCCGGCGCATCGACCGCCGTCGAATCGATCTCGACCCAATCGCCGTCCGGCCGCCAGCCGCGCGGAACCATGAACGCCGTGCCGCGCAGGTCGCGGATGCCGTCGATCGGCTCGCCCGCCGCCAGCCGGTGCGCCAGCGCGACGATGGCGCGTTCCGCGTTGCCGTAGATCAGCAGATCGGCCTTGGCGTCGGGCAGCGCCGAACGGCGGACCTTGTCCGACCAGTAGTCGTAATGGGCGAGGCGGCGCAGACTGGCCTCGATCGATCCGAGCACCACCCGCGCGCCGGGGTAGGCTTCGCGGCAACGCTGGGCGTAGACCAGCACGGCGCGGTCGGGACGCCGGTTCGCTTCGCCGTCCGGCGTGTAGGCGTCGTCGGAGCGAATCTTGCGGTCGGCGGTGTAGCGATTGACCATCGAATCCATGTTGCCCGCGGAGACGCCGAAGAACAGCTTGGGCTTGCCGAGCGCCCGGAACGCTTCGGGCGAATGCCAATCCGGCTGCGCGATGATGCCGACGCGAAAGCCATGCGCTTCGAGCAGTCGGCCGATCAGCGCCATGCCGAAGCTCGGATGGTCGACATAAGCGTCGCCGGAGACGATCACCACGTCGCAGGAATCCCAGCCGAGCGCGTCCATTTCGGCGCGCGACATGGGCAGGAACGGCGCCGTGCCGTAACGTCCGGCCCAATGGGGCCGATATGAAAAGAGCGGCCTCGTCTGGTCGGGCGGCATGGGGTGATCCGGCGATTTCAGGGGAATGGGCGGCTAGGCGTCTTGCAGGATCCTGAGCGATTCCCCTTCCACCATGTTCCTGACTTTCTCCCGGTAGGCCGACATATGTGGCGCCACGAGGTGATTCTGGAGGGCTTCCGGGGACGCCCATTTTTCGACGATCGTGACGACGTTTCCGTCCAGCGCCTGTGTCGGCTTGCCGGTCGGAAAGTCGACGGTGGGGACGTAGCCGAGGCACCCCTTTTCTTTCAGAACCTCAGGGACGTTGGCCTTGAAAATCCCGATGAACTCGGCGCGGCGGCCCTCCTTGATCCTGATCGATGCCAATACGTGAATCATGGTCTTCCCTCGTCTGGAAAAAGGTGGAATTGTAGATCAGAGGAGGAAGTTTGAGAGGACAGAAGGCCGATCGGTTCGAGCGCCTCACGCCGTGTCCTGCCGAAACATCCAACACCGTCCCCCGATCCCGGCATTCGGTTTTTCCCACTCACCCGGCGCGAAGCGCCCGAACTCACCTGTCTTCTCAAGCCCCTGTCCTCTGACCCCGAGCGTTCGGTTTTTCCAACCCACCCGGCGCGAAGCGCCCAAACTCATCTGTTTTCTGTCTTCTCAAACATTCTGTCCTCTGATCCCGAGCGTTCGGTTTTTCCAACCCACCCGGCGCGAAGCGCCCAAACTTACCCGTCTTCTGTCTTCTCAAGCCTCTGTCCTCTGACCCCGAGCGTTCGGTTTTTCCAACCCACCCGGCGCGAAGCGCCCAAATTCACCTGTCTTCTGTCTTCTCAAGCCTCTGTCCTCTGGAACGCGAAGCGCCCAAACTCATCTGTCTTCTGTCTTCTCAAGCCTCTGTCCTCTGGAACGTGAAGCGCCCAAATTCATCTGTCTTCTGTCTTCTCAAATATTCTGTCCTCTGACATTCTGTCCTCTGACCCCGATTACATTCCGCATGGCTACAACTCCATCCGGAAGCCGATCTCATCCAGCCGGGCGCGCAACTGTTCAAACTTGTCTTGTGGCGCTTCGAGCAAGGGCGGCCGGACCTTGGCCCATTGCGGATGATTGCGCTTCCAGCCGATGACGGCCTTCATCGACGCGATCAGGGGGATCGTTTCAAAGGTTCGGCGGATTCCGGTCACGCGCGCCTGGCGGGCGTCGGCGTCGGGCGCCTGCCAGTTCTGGTAGAGATCGTGGATCATTGCCGGATTGACGTTACCCGTGGCCGTGATGCAGCCTGTTCCGCCGCCGCGCAGTGTCTGGAGCAGGAAGACATCGCTGCCGCAGAAGACGTCGAAACCCGCCGGCTGGAAGTTTTCGAGCAGCATTGCCGTGTTGTCCCAGTCGCCCGAGCTATCCTTGATTCCCGCGATCGTTCCGGGGTAGGCCCTCAGCAAGCGCTCTATCAGGCCCGCCGTGATCGATATCCGAGCCACCGGCGGGATGTGGTAGAGGTAGAGGCGCAGCTTCTCGCTGCCCACTCGTTGAATCACTTCCGAGTAGAAGCGGAAAAGGCCGTCGTCCGAAATGGCCTTGTAATAGAACGGCGGCAGCATCAGCACGCCCGCGCAACCCGCGGCCACGGCGTGTCTCGTCAGTTCCACCGTATCGGTCAGCGAACAGCAGCCCGTGCCGGGCATCATCCTTGCTGGAGACACGCCGCCGAGCAGCGCTGTCTCCAGCAGGAATTCGCGTTCGGCCACGGAGAGCGAATTCGCTTCCGAGTTGGTTCCGAAAACGGCCAATCCGACCCCCTGTGAAAGCAGCCATTCGCAGTGCTCCACGAAGCGCGGGGGATCGGGCGACAGATCATCCCTGAACGGCGTCACGACGGGGGACAATATTCCATGAAACTTCGGAAACATGAGTGCGCCTCCTGTGTTTGTTTCACCCCATGCCCGTGACCGGGCGACAATGACGTCTGGAAGAGCTCGCGCCTCTCCCGGACGAGATGAGATTATCCTCCTGAAGGGGAAGGTTTCCAGCCGGAGTTTGTTTGGAATGAAGGTGCCTATTGGTTCGGACAGCCGGACGGGAATTGTCCATCATGCCAGCGTGACGGCGGCCCACGTTCATGATAGTCATGAAGTACCGAACCTCCTCTTCGGCGACGAAACGAGGTTTTATGGAGACAGTGCCTACCGGGGCAAGGAACAGCGCCAGCGGCTGAAAGAACTGGCCCCCCGGGGCGAAAGATTTCACCAACCAACGCGCCTGCCGGAACCGGCCCTTGAGCGAAGCCGACAAAGCCGCCAATCGGCGCAAATCGCAAGTGCGAGCCAAGGTCGAGCATCCCTTCCTCACGCTCAAGCGAATCCGGGACTTTGCCAAAGTGCGCTACCGGGGACTGGCCAAGAACGCCAACCGGGCCTTCGCCATGCTCTCGCTCTACAACCTCGTCAAATGGGGACGGCCTTTGACAGGAGAGGTGTGTCCAGGGTAGCAGGAATCGGGGGAATTCCCCCGATTCCTGGTTTCCCGAAACCATTTCCACAACAAGACCCTTCCCCTTAATCGACGATAACAGTAAAGTAAAATCACCCGTAGGTCGGGCATACCTGCCCGACAGGGGTGTTCTATCGAACGAGGGCGCGTTTTTGGTCGCCCCATGTCGGGCAAGTATGCCCGACCTACAACTGTAGCCAGATGGACAGAATGCCGCCGCTTGACATTCCACGCGACTGGGATAGCATCCTGCCCGCAGAAAAAGGTGCGCCGATCACGCCCGGCTCGAAAGGCCCAGTTCCTCGCGGATGACCCGGCGCAGATCGTCGGCAAAGCGTCTGCCCTGCATCGCATCAC
>JAITAJ010000391.1 GCA_031284185.1 Accumulibacter sp.
GGAATGCCATCCGCAAGCGCTCCGAACTTCCGATCCACACGACACCCCTCCCTCATCGTAAAACCGACCCCGGTTCGAGGCCGACCCGAAGGCCGGTTTCGACCGTCGCAACCTGGAAAGAGAGAAGCCCTTTTCAAGTTCGCCCTTTCAGTGTCGTTCAAAGCGGTGGCATGAATGATGCCCGTATGCCTGTCGCCGATTTTTCCGTCCGTTTTTTTTCCCTTTTCCCCCGAACGACCCGGCAGTGCCGAATTTCCCTCTGTTTCTTCCGAATGTCAAGAACTTTCAACGTCCCGAGCGCAATTCGAGGCAAGAGAGGTCAAAATCCCGTCCAAACGGCACAGCGTGGCAACTTTAGCACACTTTGGTTTCAGAAGGGTTCAGAGGACAGGGTTCAGAAGACAGAAAACAGAGGACAGAGGACAGGGTTCAGAGGACAGAAAACAGAGGACAGAAGACAGAGAAACCAAGCTCTCGGTTTTCCGTCCTCACCCGGCGCGAAGCGCCCAAACCCATCTGTCTTCTCAAATTACTGTCTTCTGAAACCGAACCGCCCCGCCCACGCAGGACACGCGGATGATCTCCCCGGCGGCGAAGCGTCCTTCGAGGATGGCCTTGGCCAGGGGGTTCTCGATCTGCGCCTGGATCGCGCGTTTCAAGGGCCGCGCGCCGAAGATCGGATCGAAGCCGGCGGCGGCCAGCTCGGCGATGGCGCTGTCTTCGACTTCGAGCCGCATTTCGAGCCGGGCCAGACGCTGTTCGAGATAGGCGAGCTGGACACGGGCAATCGACTGGATGTGCTTCTCGTCGAGCGCGTGGAAAACGACGACTTCATCGATGCGGTTGATGAATTCCGGCCGGAAATGACTCTTCACCTCGCCCATCACCGCCAGTTTGATCAGTTGATGATCATCGCCGGCCATCTGCTGGATCATCGACCCGCCCAGGTTGGAGGTCATCACGATCACGGTGTTCTTGAAGTCTACGGTGCGGCCCTGCCCGTCGGTCATGCGTCCGTCGTCGAGCGCTTGCAGCAGGACGTTGAATACGTCGGGATGCGCCTTTTCGATCTCGTCGAGCAGGATCACGCTGTAGGGCTTGCGACGCACGGCTTCGGTCAGGTAGCCGCCTTCCTCGTAACCGACGTATCCCGGCGGCGCGCCGATGAGACGCGCGACCGAGTGCTTTTCCATGAACTCGCTCATGTCGACACGGATCAGGTGCTCTTCGGAATCGAACAGGAAGGCGGCCAGCGCCTTGCACAATTCGGTCTTGCCGACGCCGGTCGGCCCCAGAAACAAAAAGGAACCGTAGGGCCGCTTCGGGTCGGCGAGACCGGCACGCGAACGGCGGATCGCGTCGGATACCAGACGCACCGCTTCATCCTGCCCGATCACGCGCCGATGCAGACGCTCTTCCATCGTCAGCAGCTTCTCGCGCTCGCCTTGCATCATCCTGGCGACGGGAATGCCGGTCGCGCGCGAGACGACTTCGGCAATCTCTTCGACACCGACCTCGGTGCGCAGCAGACGGTTCTTCTTGCCGTCCCCCGATTTCTCCGCCGCCTTCAGCCGCGCTTCCAGTTGCGGCAGCCTGCCGTACTGCAATTCGGCGAGCCTGTCGTACTGGCCCCTGCGCTGGAGTTCGGCCATGCTCGCCCGGAGTCTGTCGATTTCTTCCTTGATCGAGGCGCTGCCCTGCACCTGCGACTTCTCGGCCTTCCAGACTTCTTCCAGGTCGTTGTATTCGCGCTCCAGCCGGGCCAGCTCATCTTCGATCAACTGCAGGCGCTTCAGCGACGCCTCGTCCTTTTCCTTCTTCACCGCCTCGCGCTCGATCTTGAGCTGGATCATGCGCCGGTCGAGCCGATCCATGATTTCCGGCTTGGAATCGATTTCCATCTTGATGCGCGCCGCGGCTTCGTCGATCAGGTCGATCGCCTTGTCCGGCAGGAAACGGTCGGTGATGTAGCGGCGCGACAATTCCGCCGCCGCGACGATCGCCGGGTCGGTGATGTCCACGCCGTGATGCAGTTCGTATTTTTCTTGCAGGCCGCGCAGGATGGCGATCGTGGCTTCGACGCTCGGTTCGTCGACCAGCACTTTCTGGAAGCGGCGTTCCAGCGCGGCATCCTTTTCGACGTATTTGCGGTATTCGTCGAGCGTGGTCGCGCCGACACAATGCAGCTCGCCACGCGCAAGCGCCGGCTTCAGCATGTTGCCGGCGTCGATCGCGCCTTCGGCCTTGCCCGCGCCGACCATGACGTGCAACTCGTCGATGAAGACGATGATCCGGCCTTCTTCCCGCGCGATTTCCTTCAGCACCGCCTTCAGGCGTTCCTCGAACTCGCCGCGATACTTGGCGCCGGCCAGCAGCGCCGCCAGATCCAGACTCAGTACCTTCTTGCCCTTCAGGCTCTCCGGCACTTCGCCATTGACGATGCGCTGCGCGAGGCCCTCGACGATCGCCGTCTTGCCGACGCCCGGCTCGCCGATCAGCACGGGGTTGTTCTTGGTGCGCCGTTGCAGGATCTGGATGGCGCGACGAATCTCGTCGTCGCGGCCGATCACGGGGTCGAGCTTGCCGACGCGGGCACGCTCGGTGAGGTCGACACAGTATTTTTTCAGGGCTTCACGCTGGCCTTCCGCTTCCTGCGAATCGACGCCCTGCCCACCGCGCACCGCGGCAATGGCCTGTTCCAGCGCCGGACGGGAAAGGCCGTGCCGTTCTGCCAGACGCCCCGTCTCGCCCTTGTCCTCGCATACGGCGAGCAGGAACATTTCGCTGGCGATGAACTGGTCGCCGCGTTTCTGCGCTTCCCTGTCGGCCAGGTTGAGCAGATTGAGGAGGTCGCGGCCAGGCGGCACTTCGCCGTCGTGTTCCTCGACCTTCGGCAGACGGTCGATGACCTGATCGAGCGCCGTTTTCAACGCCAGCACGTTGACGCCGGCTTGCGCCAGCAGCGATGAACTCGCGCCATCTTCCTGTTGCAGCAGGGTGAGCAGCAGGTGCGCCGGCGCGATCATCGGGTTGTCGCGCCCGACGGCCAGACTCTGCGCGTCCGCCAGCGCCTGCTGGAATTTGGTGGTCAGCTTGTCTTGTCTCATGTCAGACTCCCATGCGATCGATGAAGCGGATGTGGGGAGGCTTCCACGGTTTTCAAGACGGCGCCGATCAGTCCGCCTGCAGCAGCGAGCGTTTGAACGAGAGCGCGTGCGCTTCCACGGCGGCGGCGGCGGCCTCGGGATCCGCGCTGCCCAGCGCGTCGAGAATCAGGCGGTGCTCGGCCTGGACTTCCCGGAGATGCGCATCGGCCTTGAACGAGATCACCCAGAACCTTTGCGAGCGCGCGTGAATGACCCTGAGAATTTCCATCAGCGTCTGGTTCCTCGACACGATGGCGATCTCTTCATGAAACCGGAGATCGAGCCTCACCACTCGCTCAGACTCATTCTGAGCGATGGCCTCCTCCTGTTCATCGAGCAATCCGGCGATCCGCTCGAATTCGTCCCGGGTGATCCTCTCCGCGGCAAGACGCGCGCAGAGCCTCTCGTTGGCGATGCGCACGTCGATCAACTCCAGGGCGTCGTCGATGGACAAGGGCGCGACCATCACCCCCTTGCGCGGGATGATGTGAATCAGACCCTCCCTCGACAGGCGATGCAGGGCATGATTGATCGGCGTTCTGCCCAGCGACAGCTTGTCCATCATCTCCGCGGTATTCAGATACAGCCCCGGCTTGTAGGCCATGCCGATGATCTTTTCCTTGACGCTGTCGTAGGCGATCTCGTTCTGGGAACGACTGCGAATTCCCCATCTCGAAGGGGCTTTTTTCCTTGCTCCCTTTTTCACTGTGAGACTGATCCGTGTTCAAAAAAATGGAATGATACGGGATTACCGCCGAAAGAGACGGGACGCGAGACGCGGA
>JAITAJ010000396.1 GCA_031284185.1 Accumulibacter sp.
CTGGATCTGGCAGTCTATGAGCGGGTCGAGGTGTTGCGCGGCCCCGCCGGTCTTTTCCTTGGATCACCGTCAGAATCGGGCGGCGGCGGTGTGGTCAATCTGGTGCGCAAACGCGGGCAAAAGGAATTTGCCGCCTCCGGCAGCATTTCCGCCGGTTCATGGGATAACTACAACGCCGTGGTGGACGTGACCGGCCCGCTCAACGCGAGCGGCTCGCTGCGGGGGCGCGCGATCGTTTCCGACACTGACCGGCGGTATTTCTACGACACCACGAAAACCGAGAAGCACCTGGGCTATGCCACGTTGGATTGGGACATTACACCCGCCACCGCCCTGTCGCTGGCGTTTGCTTCGCAACACGACGACACCAAATCGCCTTTCTACGGCCTGCCTGCCTATGCGAACAACATCGGATCGAACAGCAATAAACAGATCGGCCTTTCCCGCAGCACCAATCTCAATACGGATTGGAGCCGCAGCCAATGGAATACCGAGGATTGGCTGCTGGAACTCACTCATCGCTTCGACAACGACTGGCGCGTCACCGCCAAGCTGAACCACCGCGAACAGGATACTCATTACCACTATGGCCGCCCGCAGACAGGCTTGAGCGCCGCGGGTACGCTCACTTATAACCGCTATGCGGGTGCTGTCACGTATGATTGGAACAGCTTCGACCTCTATGTTTCCGGCCCTTTCCGCCTGCTCGGGCGGGAACACCGGGCCGTACTGGGGTATAACCAAGAGCAGTCTCACTCCACCAACAAATCTGGCTACAACGATGTCTCCGGTGTTTCTTTGGGCCACCCTGATCGCGTCCAGGATTTCGATAATTCGTATACCTTTGGCTCAGAAGATAAGCTCAGCCAATCCGGATTCTATGGGCAACTGCGTTTTCGCCTCACCGATCCCTTGACCGTCATCGTTGGCGCGCGCGTCAGCGATTTTCTCAGCCGTGAAAGAGCCGTAGAGCCTTCTCCGCGCACTGACTGGGAGAAAGCGAAGGAGCATGGCGAGGTGACGCCTTATGGTGGGTTGATCTTCGACGTCAACAAGCAGGTTTCCCTGTATGCCAGCTATAGCGATCTCTTCATCCCTCAGTTTGGACAGAAATTCGGCGGGGGCACGCTGGAGCCACGCATCGGCAGACAATACGAGATCGGCACCAAGGGGGAATTTTTCGGTGGCAGGCTGCTCGCCTCGCTCGCGTTCTACAACCTGCGCGACAAGAACCGCTCTATCTATGACTTCGACAATTCAGATGAGGTTGATTACTTTCGCAACACCGGGAAAGTCGAAAGCAAGGGCTGGGAAATCGAAGTAGCCGGCTCTCCCGCGCCCGGCTGGAACATCCAGACCGGTTATGCCCGCCAGGACACAAGACCTCTGAAGGATCAGGACCAAGGAAGCGAAAACAAACCGTTCAACCTCACGGATCCCAGGCACACGTTCAAATTCTGGGGAACCTACCGCTTCAAGGGCGGCGCGTTAAATGGGCTGACCGCCGGGTTGGGCGCCAACTATTCCAGCAAGATATCGTATGGCTTCCTCGGCAGCGCGGCGGGTAGCGCGGCGGCGAAGGCGTTCGAGGCAAGCGGCCATACGGTGGCGAACGCTTTCCTCTCTTACCGCATCGATAAAAACCTGACGCTCGCGTTCAACGTGGACAACCTGTTCGACAAGACTTACTACGCACGGGTGGGCAGCGCCAGCAGTGCGAACTTCTACGGTGAGCCGCGCAGCTACACGCTCACGCTCCGGGCGACTTACTGAAGTCATGATCCTGTGCCCGCTCACGCGCCGGATCGAGAACTTCGACGGTGTAGTTCATGCCATTCACGCGCGAAACGGGCGCGTGGATGACGCGGCCCGCGCGACCGCAACGAGAGAAGCGCCATGCTCGACGACTCCGTAGCCATTCCGCCGCCGCGGGAGCCGTCCGCCGCCATCGCGCCGCCGCTGGGCCGGTGGCTGGCTTCCGCCTGGCGGCTGCTCCTGCCTTACTGGGTGTCGGAGGAGCGCTGGCGCGCGCGAGGCTTGCTTGCGCTCATCATCGTGATCGATTGGGGACAGACTTATCTTTCGGTGCGTTTTTCCTACTGGCAGCGCAATTACTGGGACGCGCTGGCGGAACACGACGCCGCCGCTTTCTGGGGGCTGATGTGGGTCTATCCGGCCATCGTCGCCTTCTGGTCGGTGTCCGCCACCGCGCGCACCTGGTTCTTCCAGGCGCTGGAAATGCGCTGGCGCGCCTGGATGACCGATGTTTTCCTTCATCATTATCTGGATGAAAACGCTTATTACCGCATCGCCCGAACCGGCAGCGCCGATAACCCGGATCAGCGCGTCGGCGAGGATCTGAAAATGCTGGCCAGCGATAGCTTGCGCCTGTTTCTGGGGTTCCTCGAAAACATGGCCGTGCTGGTTTCCTACGCGGCAATCGTCTGGAGCCTGTCGGGCAGCCTCGCTTTCGCGGTGAGCGGCGTCCGCGTCGACATCCCCGGCTACATGCTCTGGGTGGCGGTGATCTTCGCGCTGGCGGGTACGTGGCTCCTGGAGAAAATCGGCTATCCACTGGTGCGGGTGGATTATTACCAGCAGCGCTACGAGGCGCATTTCCGCTATTTGATGATGCGGGTGCGCGAAAACGCCGAACAGGTCGCTTTCTATTCCGGCGGACGCGCGGAAATCGCGCGGCTCTCCGCCGCCTTCTCGGCGATCCGGGAAAACTGGCGGCGCATCATGGATTATACGAAACGCATCACGCTGTTCCACGAGGGTTACATCCAGCTCGGCGTGTATCTGCCGTATCTCATCATCGGGCCGCGCTATTTCGCCGGGGCGATCACCCTGGGCGCGGTGCAGCAGTTGTCGCAGTCTTTCAGCCGGGTGCGCATGGCGCTTTCCTGGTTCGTTTTCGCTTACAAGGATCTGGCGCTTCTGCGTTCCGTGTTTCTGCGCCTCATCGAGTTCGAGGCGGCGACGAGGGCGCGGGATGCGGGCGGCATCACCATCACGCCGCCCGTCCGGGCCGATCGGCTCGACGTCCGCGCGCTGGACCTGCGCCTGCCCAACGGGGAGCGGCTGCTGCGCATCGATGAGTTGAGCTTCCGCGCGGGGGAACGCTGGGTCATCCGGGGGCCTTCCGGCGCGGGCAAGAGTACGCTCCTTCGCGCGATGGCCGGGCTTTGGCCGCACGGCGAAGGGGAAATCGCTCTGCCGGACGGGAAGAAGATGTTCCTTCCGCAGCGAAGTTACTTGCCGCTCGGCGCGCTGCGCGCTTGTCTGTGCTACCCCGGCGATGAGCGGGAGTTCGGCATGGATGAGTGTGCCGCGGCATTGCGCGCGGTACGGCTGGAACATTTCATCGACAGGCTGGAGGAGCACGATCATTGGGAAAGGCGTCTCTCGCCCGGCGAGCAGCAGCGCCTGGCCTTCGCCCGCGTTTTGCTGCACAGGCCGGACTGGCTCTTTCTCGATGAATCCACGGCTTCGCTCGATCCCGCCAACGAGGCCGCGATGTATCGCTTGCTGGCGCAACGCTTGCCCCATGCCGCCATCGTCAGCGTCGCGCATCGGGAGGGCGTCGCCGCTTTTCATGACTGGGCACTGGATCTGAGCGCCGCGGGCGTCGTGGAGATTGCCTTATGAACAGGCGTAATCAGCATATTACACATCAGTCTTTGACTTTGAAGTCGGCTTCAAGGCTAATGTTTTGGGTTTTCAACCTCGGCTTGTGGAATTTGCCTTGTGATGATCAGTGTACGCGACGATGAGGCTGAATTCCGGCCCATGTCCATCGGGGATCTGGCGAGAAAAACCGGCGTGTCGGCGGTCAAGCTGCGTTATTACGAGCGCGAGGGCTTGCTGCCGCATCCACGGCGCGGTTCTTCCGGGTACCGCGAGTACGGCGCGGAGGCGGCCGGGCAGGTTTCGTTCATCCTGCGCGCGAAGGCGCTGGGATTCAGCCTGGAAGAAATCGCCGATTTGTTGAATCTTTCAGCCGATGCCGAGTCCGGCGTGGCGGGCGTGAAGGCGCGCGCCAGCCGGCGTTTGGCCGAGATCGAGAAGCAGATCGCGCATCTCGACGGCATCCGCGCCCGGCTCGCCAGCCTGGTGTCGGCCTGTCCGGGTCACGGCCCGCTGGAGTGCTGCCCGATTCTTTCCGCGATCCGCGACGGGGGTGGAGATGACTTGTCCGCCTCGCTCCGCTCTTGCGCGCGCCCGGTGTCCGATGAATGAGATTCCGCTCCCGCTGAGGGTTCCGGCAGGACGGCTCATGGGGAATCCTCCGGCCCGCGCGGCCGATGCCCATCCATGCCTTGCGGTGTCAACGCCAGGGCACGGGGCGGCATTCGCATCGGCTGTCATTGCGAGGCGCGAAACGCCGCGGCAATCCACGCGACCGGCCGGGTCGCTTCGCCGCGCTCGCAATGACGGGATCAGAGGTGAGAAGAGAGGGGTCAGGGATCAGAACGATGTCCGGGTCTTCTTGTGCCGGTATCCCGAATTCCGTTTCGTCCCCGGCTCAGCGCCGTGTTTGCCCTTCGGTTTGAAGCTGCCGGATTTCGGAGAGGGAAAGGCCCGTGTCTTCCATGATTTCACTCATCGAACGACCGCGTTGCAGCATTTTCCTGGCAATGGCCCGCTGCGCTTCGTTCTGGCCTTCCGCCCAACCTTCCGCCCGGCCTTCCT
>JAITAJ010000040.1 GCA_031284185.1 Accumulibacter sp.
GAGGACAGAGGCTTGAGAAGACAGAAGACAGATTGACTTGCGGCGCTTCGCGCCGTCCAGAGGACAGAAACCCGAGGGCCAGGTTCAGAGGATAGCAGTTTGAGAAGACAGAGGACAGATGAGCTTGCGGCGCTTCGCGCCGTCCAGAGGACAGAAAACCAAGCGCTCAGGTTCAGGGGACAACGGTTTGAGAAGACAGATGAGCTTGCGGCGCTTTGCGCCGGGGGATGGACGGGAAACCGAGCGCTCGGTTTTTCGTCCTTACTGGGGCGCGAAGCGCCCAAGTCGATCTGTCTTCTGTCCTCTCAAATCGCTGTCCTCTGAAACTGTCTTCTGAAACTGTCCTCTGGAATCGCCATGATAAAATGCGCGAGATCGGCAAGGGAGGCCACGAGACGTCCGGCTTGCTTGGCGCGATAGGCGTCGGGCAACAGGACGCCGCCTGCCGCGCCAATCCTGCCGGTTTTGTCTGCGCAAGAACATCCGTCACCCCTTTTTCGCGGTTCCGCCACAAAACAAGCCCATGAAATTTCTGCGCACGCTCAAGGAAGTCTTTCTGTCTTCGCTTCCGCTTGCCGCGATCATCATCGCCGTATGCGGCTTCATCGCGCCGATGAAAGACGTTTTCGACTACGTGAAACTCGTCGTCGGATACGCCGGCGTCGTCTTCGGGCAGGCCATGTTCCTGGTCGGACTCGACATCAGCATTCTGCCCATCGGGAAACTGATAGGCAGCTCCCTCATCCGGCTGAAAAAGACCATTTTCATCATCTTCTTCGGCTTTCTGTTCGGGCTTCTCGCAACGGTCGCCGAACCGGCCCTGTCGGTGCTGGCAAGACAGACCCACATGATCATGCGCCTGGTCGACGAAACGGTGTTCATCTGGGTCATGGGCACGGGGATCGGCGTGTTCGTCGGATTCTCGTTGTTCCGGGTCCTGAAGGACATGAACATCAAGACGGTGTTCGTCGCGCTCTACGCCATGACCTTCGCGCTGATCATTTTCACTCCCGAGGAATTCGTCGCACTCGCCTTCGACGGCAGCGGCGCGACCACGGGCGACGTTTCGGTGCCGTTCATCCTGGCGCTCGGCATCGGCGTCTCGGCCACGATGTCGAAACACAAGAGTGTCGAGGATACCTTCGGCATCATCGGGCTGGCCTCGGTCGGCCCGATCATCTCGCTGTTCCTCTACGGAATCGTTCTGAAGGCCATGAACGGCGGAGTCATCCCGCCCGCCGACCTGTACGACCCCGGCACGGCGGAAAACTTCGGCGGCATCGTCGCGTCGAATCTGGGCGACGTGGCTCTGGCGCTCTTTCCGGTCGTCATCTGCTTTCTGCCGTTTCACTTCTTCCTGATAAAACTGCCCAGAAGCGAGTTCATCCGAATGCTGCTCGGCACGGCCGTCGTCTATGTCGGTCTGCTCATCTTTTTGTCGAGCATCGATTTCGGCTTCGCCTTCGCGGGCAAATACATCGGCGAGGTATTCCTGGATCCCGCCCGTCCCGCATGGTTCAAATGGCTCTTGCTGATCGTCGGATTCATCCTCGGCGCGGCGATCACGCTGACCGAGCCGGCTGTGACCGTGCTGGGCGAGCAGCTCGAAGAAATCACCAACGGCCACGTGAAGAAAATGACGATGCGCGGAACGCTGGCGATAGGCATCGGCGTCGCCGCGCTGATCTGCATGGTGAAAATCATCACCCAGATCAACATCCTCTGGTTTCTGATTCCGCTTTACATCGTCTCGCTGCTCATGATGAAATACACGTCCAAACTCTTCGTGAGTCTGGCGTTCGATTCGGGCGGCGTCACGGGGGGCGCGCTGACTTCGGCGTTTCTGACTCCGCTGACGCTGGGAACGGCGCAGGCCGTGGCCGCGACGGCGGGACCGGGAGGGCAGTCGGTGTTGACGAACGGCTTCGGCATCATCGCCTTCATCTCGGTCACGCCTTTGATCGCCGTGCAGGCGCTGGGTATACTTTACGACATTCAACTAAAACGGGTCCAGGAATCCGCGCTGGCGAACGAATTGGCGGGATTGGAAAAACTCGCCTCTTATGCCGGGCAGACGAACGGAACCAAGGGATCGGAAGAGGATGGCGGCAATGAATGACAAGGTAGTGGTCAACGAAATCGTCCTGCTGATGGTCATCGTCGAAAGAAAGCACAAGGACGATCTGATCGCGATGTTGTCGGAAGCCGGGGGGCAGCTCATCAATACCATATACGGCAAGGGTCTGGTCAAGGCCGGCTACCTTCGGGAAGCGCTCGGCCTGGTGCCGGAAGACAACCGCGTGGTCGTGGCCTGCCTGTTGCCGAGCGAGGAGTCCGGCCCCTTGATCGAGACACTGATCGATGAATTCGCCCTCGACCAGCCCAACGCCGGCACCGCTTTCACCGTGCCCGTCGAAAAACTTTCGTTCTAGCCGCGAAAGCGTCCGTGCCGACATCGGCGCCGATTCAAGAGGATATTCAAAATGGAAAGTGTGAAGGCGCTGTTCATCATCGTCAATATGGGGTTCGGCAGCAAGGCCGTGGAAATCGCGCACGAGGCGGGCGCGGAAGGCGCGGTGATCATCAACGCGGTCGGCACGGGCATGGCCCGGAAATCGCTGATGGGCATTCCCGCGGAAAGTGAAAAGGAAATCGTCCTGACCATCGCAAGCGAGGAGATCGCCGGAAAGGTCGTGGCGGCGATCAAGGAAAAATCCGGCGTGGACTCGCCCGCCCACGGCATTTGTTTGATCATGCCCGTCGGAAAGATGACGCCGCGCTCAAAGAGCAGCGACAGGGGGGCAGAAGACAGATAAGCGAGAAGACAGAAGACAGATAGGTTCGCGGCGCTACGCGCCGGGTGAAGGAGGAAAAACCGAGCGCTCGGTTTCTCTGTCCTCTGTCCTCTGGAAAGTCCTCTGGAAACCCGCCTTCTGATTTGAGACAGAAGACAAATAGCCGGGAAGACAGAAGACAGATAGGCTCGCGGCGCTACGCGCCGGGTGGGGGAGGAAAAATCGAGCGCTCGGTTTCTCTGTCTTCTGTCCTCTCAAATCTCTGTCCTCTGGAAAACCCGCCTTCTGATCAGACGTTGTAGGTACTCGACGCCGTGGCGCCGCCCTTGCCGGTCCAGTTGGTATGGAAAAACCGGCCGCGCGGCTGGTCGACGCGCTCGTAGGTATGGGCGCCGAAATAGTCGCGCTGCGCCTGCAACAGATTGGCCGGCAGTACGGCGCTGCGATATTGGTCGAAGAAGGCGAGCGCAGTGGAAAACGCCGGCGCCGGGATGCCTCTCGACGCCGCCGTGGCTACCACTCTGCGCCAGCCTTCCTGGGCCTTGTCGATCTCGTCCAGGAAGTAATCGTCGAGCAGGAGGTTGGAAAGCGCCGGATTGTGATCGAACGCCGCCTTGATCCTGGACAGGAAGCGCGAGCGGATGATGCAGCCGCCCCGCCACATCAGGGCGATCCCGCCATAGTTGAGGTTCCAGCCGTATTCCTTGGCCGCCGCCCGCATCAGCATGTATCCCTGGGCATAGCTGACGATCTTGGAAGCGTAGAGCGCGCTCTGGATGTCGGCGATGAAAGCCTGCTTCTTCGCCGGATCGGCGGCCACCACCGTCAGCGCCGGATCCGGCCCGGCCAGTCTCGCGGACGCCTGCACGCGCTCGTCCTTCAGCGCCGACACGCAGCGCGCGTAGACGGCTTCGGCCATCAGAGTGATCGGAATGCCAAGCTCCTGCGAGTTGATCACCGTCCACTTGCCCGTACCCTTCTGGCCCGCGGTGTCGAGAATCCGGTCGACGAGCGGTGTCCCGTCCTCGTCCTTCTTGGCCAGAATGTCGCGCGTGATCTCGATCAGGTAACTATCCAGCTCACCCGCGTTCCATTCCCGGAACACTTCGTGCATTTCCCCGGCGCTCATGCCGAGGCCGGTCTTCATGAGGTTGTAGGCTTCGCAGATGAGCTGCATGTCGCCGTATTCGATGCCGTTATGCACCATCTTGACGTAGTGCCCGGCGCCCATTTCGCCGACCCATTCGCAGCAAGGCGCGTTTCCATCGGCCTTGGCCGAGACGGCCTGGAGAATGTCCCTGACGAAAGGCCAGGCTTCCGGCGAACCGCCGGGCATGATGCTCGGGCCGTGGCGGGCGCCCTCCTCGCCGCCGGAAACGCCGGTGCCGACATAGAGCAGGCGCTTCGCTTCGACGTATTTCTGGCGGCGGCTGGTATCCTCGAACAGCGAATTGCCGCCGTCGATGATGATGTCGCCCGCCTCCAGATGCGGAATCAACTGCTCGATGAATTCATCGACCGGCTTGCCGGCCTTGACCAGCAGCATCACCCGCCGCGGCTTCTTGAGTTTGGCGACCATTTCCGCGATGGAATGCGCGCCGAGCACACGGGTTCCCTTGGCTTCATTGGCAAGAAACTGATCGACCTTTTCCGTCGAGCGGTTGTAGGCAACCACGGTAAAACCGTGGTCATTCATGTTCAGAATCAGGTTTTGACCCATCACGGCCAGCCCGATCAGAGCGATATCGGCTTTGGCTTCCATGCAATCTCCGGCGAATGTCACGTTATTTGAATGTCGCATCGTAATTGTAATGCGGTCTGCCATTATCTCAGGTAAACACGCGCGAGTACCAGCCGGCGAGCCTGTGGCGCGGTTTGTCCAGACAACGCTCGCGGCGGACATCCCTGAGTGAGCGCATGGCGGCACTGGCAAGGAATCGACGCTGACGAGTCGCCGCGATTCATGGGGGGAAGAGAAAGACCGGCGCGCTTCCGCCGAACGCCCTCCCATTTCGAGGGTCATGCCCGTGGGCAGCGAGTCCGTCTCGAACAGGAGCGGATACGCCGGGACATGGCAAGAGAAAAACCCACGAAGCGGGCGAGGACGCCCGCGCTCCCGTCCAGGGGATGCGTCAAGTCAATTTCTTCTGGCAGGGCGAACTTTCTTCCTCATACGGATTTCACACTGGCGGGGGTCTCTTTTTCGTATACTTGCCGGCTTGCTTGCTCCTTTCCCCCGTATCGGTTTTTCGTATCTCCTGCCTGGCAGCAAGTGGGCCTACCTGGAGCAAGACGCAAACTTCATGATGATTGGAATGACACACATGCGATTGACTCCCGCCCTGCTCGGGCATACCGAGCTTCTTCTCACCGAACTGCTGCATTCGCCGTTCGCCGCCGACTCGGTCGTCTCGCGCCACTTCCGCCAGCACCGCGAATTGGGCCACAACGATCGCGCTTTCGCCGCCGAAACGGTTTATGCCGTGTTGCGCCGCAAGCGCTCGCTGTCCGCGTGCTGTTTCGGCGAGATTACCGCGCGGCGTCTGGTGTTGGCGGCGCTCTCCCTCGTGCAGGGCCTGAATCGCCGCGAGCTGGAGCCGGTGATCGACGCGGCCGAAGCGGAATGGCTGGCACGGGCCAAGGCCGTCCGGTTCGACGAATTGCCGGCGGCGGTGCGTCTCGACCTCCCGGATTGGCTTCATGAGGCGCTATCCAGCCAATACGCGGCGGATGAACTGCAAAAACTGGTAGACGGACTCAATCAGGCGGCCCCTCTCGACTTGCGGGTAAACGAAATGAAGGCCGGGCGCGACGCGGTGCTCTCCGCGTTGCGCGCGGAAGGCATCGACGCTGACGTGTGCCGGTTTTCCCCGCTCGGCATCCGCCTGATCGGCAAGCCATTCTTGTCGCGCCATCCGCTTTTCCTCGATGGCAGTGTCGAAGTACAGGACGAAGGTAGCCAATTGCTCGGCTTTCTTTTGCAGCCGAAACGCGGCGAGATGGTCGCCGATTTCTGTGCCGGCGCGGGCGGAAAAACCCTGTTGCTCGGCGCCATGATGCGCTCGCGGGGGCGGCTGTATGCGTTCGACGTCGCCGAAAAGCGGCTGACCCGGCTCAAGCCGCGCCTCAAGCGTTCCGGACTCTCCAACGTATACCCGGCGCGCATCGACTCGGAACATGACATCAAGATCAAGCGGCTGGCCGGCAAGCTGGACCGCGTGCTGGTCGACGCCCCGTGTTCGGGCCTGGGCACCCTGCGCCGCAATCCCGACCTGAAATGGCGTCAGGGGCCGGAGGGCATCGCCGAACTCATCGACAAGCAGGCATCGATCCTGCGGGCGGCGGCGGGGCTGGTCAAGCCGGGCGGGCGTCTGGTCTACGCCACTTGCAGTCTGCTCGATGGCGAAAACGATGGCGTGGTCGACGGATTCCTCGCCAGCCATCCCGAGTTCGCGCCGGTATCCGCCGGAGAGATACTGCGCGGCCAGGGCATCGCCGTCGATACCGGCGCGCGTCTGCGTCTTGCGCCGCACCGGCACGGCACGGACGGTTTTTTTGCCGTGGTAGTAGTCAGAGGACAGAGCTTGGAGAGGACAGAAGACAGGTAGGCTTGCGGCGCCGGTCGGCGCCGGAATGGAACGCAAAACCGAGCGATCGGGGTCAGAGGACAGCGCTTGGAGAAGACAGAAGACAGAGAAACCGAGCGCTCGGTTTTGCGTCACCTACTCGGCGCGAAGCGCCGCAAACTCATCTGTCTTCTGTCTTCTCAAATTTCTGTCTTCTGAAACTGTCTTCTCAAATTTCTGTCTTCTGAAACTGTCCTCTCAAATTTCTGTCTTCTGAAACTGTCTTCTCAAATTTCTGTCCTCTGAACACGGCAACCAGCCATGCGGCGGCGCTGCCGCGGCCCGGGATGCGGCAGTCGGGAGCGATCTCGGTGAGCGGCGCGAGGACGAAGGCGCGCAGGTGCATACGCGGATGCGGCACTTTGAGCTCCGGCGTGTCGATCGTTTCGGCATCGTAGAGCAACAGATCGAGATCGAGCGTGCGCGGGGCGTGAGGGAAATCCCGGCGGCGACCGAATTGCGCTTCGATGGCGAGCAGCGCCGAAAGCAGGGCCTGCGGCGCGAGCGAGGTCTCCAGGGCGGCCACCGCGTTGATGAAGTCGGGTTGCCCACGGATGCCCACCGGCGCGGTGCGGTAGAGCGACGAGGCGCGCAACAGACGCGAACCGGACAGGCGGGAAAGCGCGGTGAACGCGGCGCGAACCTGAGCAACCGGGTCGGCGAGATTGGCGCCGAGGGCGACGAAACTCACGGACATGCGGCGGATTCGGACGATTCGGCGGATGACGGGAATTCGACGCTTGCCGCTTCCGTCGCCGGGATCGACTTGCGCTTGTGGCGCCGGCGCTTCTTCTCCGCGTCGGGCGCCCGCTGAAGCAGCATGGCGGCGCGCGTCTCGCCATCGGCATCGAGAAAGTCCTGCCACCATTGGCCCAACGCGGCATCCACCTCGCCCGACTCGGCGCGCATCAGCAGAAAATCGAGACCGGCCTTGAAGCGCGGCTGCTCCAGCAGACCATAGGGACGCTTGCCGGAACGCAATTCAAAGCGCGGCTGGAGCGCCCAGATGTCCTTGATGTCGCCGACGATGCGCCGGGTGATCGCCAGCTTTTCCGCCTGCGCGTCGAGCACCTCGTCCATGGCCTGATAGAGCGCGGGAATCGGACGCTCGCCGCCGGCCTTGAGCGCGTCCCACTGGTTCAGGACTTCGTTCCAGAGCAGCGTGGCGAACAGGAAGCCCGGCGAGATCGGACGGCCTTCACGCACGCGCCGATCCGTGCTCTCCAGCGCCAGGGTGACGAAACGCCGGCCCTGCGGTTCTTCGACGGTCACGTCCAGGAACGGCAGCAGGCCGCGATGCAAGCCCTCGGCGCGCAACTGCCGCAGACATTCCAGCGAATGCCCCGAAGTGAGCAGCTTGAGCATTTCGTCGAACAGGCGCGACAGCGGAATGTTCTCGACCAGGTCCGCAAGCTCGCCGATCGGCTGGAGCGTGTCGGCGTCGATGGAAAAATCCAGCTTGGCCGCGAGGCGCACGGCACGCAGCATACGCACCGGATCTTCGCGGTAGCGCGTGGCCGGATCGCCGATCATGCGCAGCGTCTTCCGTCCGAGATCGGCCAGCCCTTGGTGGTAGTCGATCACCGTTTCCGTCACCGGATCGTAATACAGCGCGTTGACCGTGAAATCGCGCCGCGCGGCGTCTTCCTTCCGCGAGCCGAAGACGTTGTCGCGCAACACGCGGCCCTGATCGTCGGTCTGCGCGCGCGGGCCGTCCCGCTGGACGTGGTGGCCGCGGAAAGTGGTGACCTCGATGGTCTCCGCGCCCATCATCACATGCACGATCTGGAAACGCCGGCCAATGATGCGCGCGCGCCGGAAGCACTGGCGCACCTGTTCGGGCGTGGCGTCGGTGGCGACGTCGAAGTCCTTGGGCCGGATGCCGGCCAGAAGGTCGCGCACGGCGCCGCCGACGATGAACGCTTCGTAACCGCCGTCCTGAAGGGTTTCGACGACACGCCGGCTGCCGCTGCTGATCGCCTCGCGACGGATGCCATGCCGGGCATGGGGAATCACGGCGGGTTCCCCCGCGCGTCCCGGTAGCTTGCGACCGAAGACTCTGGAAAAAAATTTGCGAATCATCGCTGAATCGTTCTTGCTCTTGGAATGAGAAAAATGGGTTGGATCGCGTGAAATCATCGTTCACGCAGTGTCAGCGCCGCCCAGCCGGCATGCCGCGCATGGGTGGAGAGCGCCTCGTCCGGGTCGACGGCGACCGGATCGCTGACGCGCAAGAGGAGCGGCAAGTCATTGATCGAGTCGCTGTAGAACCACGTCCGTTCAAAGCTGCCCCACCAGAATCCCAGCGATTCCAGCCAGGCTTCGACACGCGCGATCTTGCCCTCGCGGAAGGCCGGCTGGCCGCGCACCTTCCCGGTAAACTGACCGTTTTCCTGCGCCGGAATGGTGGCGATCAGATGGGTGAGGCCGATCTCCAGGCAGATCGGGCCGGTGACGAAGCTGTTGGTGGCCGTGACCAGCGCGCACAGATCGCCGCCGTCGAGGTGCCGCCGGACCAGCGCGCGGGCCGGAACGCCGATTGCCGGCAGGATGCGCTCGGCCATGAATTCCCGGTGCCAGTCGTCGAGCTGCGCGCGCAGATGGCGGGAGAGCGGATACAGCTGGAAATCCAGGAACTCGTGGATATCCAGCGTGCCGGCCCGGTATTGCGCGTAAAAGAAATCGTTCTTCGCCGCATGGGTTTCCGGGTCGACGCCCCCTTTGTCGATCAGAAATTGCGCCCATTCAAAATCGCTGTCGCAAGACAGGAGCGTGTTGTCGAGGTCAAACAAGGCAAGGTTCATGGCAGTCTCACTGAAAGGAATGACGCAGGACTTCGCGCAGCAGGGGCAGCGTGATCGGCCGCTGGCATTCCAGGGAATAGCGGTCGAGCGCGGCGAGGATCGTCATCAGATGGCGCATGTCGCGCCTCGCCCGGACCAGCAGGTATTCGAGCGCGCCCGGCGGCAGCGGCAAGGCTCGCGCCGCGGCCTGCGCCGCCAGGGCGTCCCGCTTCTCCTCGTCGGTCAGCGATCTGAGGCAAAAGACCAGACCCGAGCCGAGGCGGGTACGCAGATCCTCGCGCAAGCGCAGACGCCGCGGCGGCTGGGTGGCCGCGGTGAGCAGACGGCCACCGTCCGCGCGCCGCCGGTTGAACAGGCTGAACAGGACGATCTGCCCGGCGCCGGAAAGCGCTTCGACGTTATCGACGGCGACGCGCGGAGGCATCTCGCCGGAGGGCGCGATCGCCTCCAGATCGGGCGTGGCGAGCGCGTCGTGATAGGCATCGGCGCAAGCGCGCAGCAGATGCGTCTTGCCGGAGCCGGATTCACCGCACAGCAGGAGCGAAGTCTCGAACCCTTCCGGCGACGCCCAGGCGGAAAGCGCGGCAAGGGCCTCGGCGTTCCCGCCGGTAACGAAATTGTCGAGGCTGGGCGGATTCTCCGGCAGCAGGTCGAGGATCAGTTGGCGCATCGGAAGGATGGTAAAGAGGTCGGCGCGCGCGCCGGCGAAACGTAGGAGCGGAATTTTCAGATAAAATTCAAAGTATCCGCAGCAAAGTCATGGATTTTACCATCGTCGCCGCGCCCGCAAGCCCCATTCGGAATTCAAGATGAAATCAGCCTCCACGCGATCGCCCCTTTCCTATCGTGACGCCGGTGTCGACATCGATGCCGGCGACGCGCTCGTCGAGCGCATCAAGCCGTTTGCCCAGAAGACTCTGCGCGAGGGCGTGCTGGGGGGGCTTGGCGGTTTCGGCGCGCTGTTCGAGGTGCCCCGGCGTTTTTCGCAACCCGTGCTGGTTTCGGGTACCGACGGCGTCGGCACCAAGCTGAAGCTGGCGATCGAGCTTGGGCGTCACGACACGGTCGGCATCGATCTCGTGGCGATGAGCGTCAACGACGTGTTGGTGCAAGGCGCCGAACCGCTCTTCTTTCTCGACTATTTCGCCTGTGGTCAGCTCGACGTGGACACGGCGGCGGACGTCATCCGGGGAATCGCCAGAGGGTGTGAGTCGAGCGGCTGCGCGCTGATCGGCGGCGAGACGGCGGAAATGCCGGGCATGTACCCGGCGGGCGAGTACGATCTGGCCGGGTTTGCCGTCGGCGTGGTGGAGAAATCGAAAATCATCACCGGGCAGACCATCGCGCCGGGTGACGTGGTGCTTGGCCTGTCGTCGTCGGGCGCGCATTCCAACGGTTATTCGCTGGTGCGCAGAATTCTCGCCCTCGCCCGCCCGGACCTCGATGCGCCGTTCGACGGCGAACGTACCCTGGCCGACGTGATCATGGAACCGACGTGCATTTACGTGAAGCCGATGCTCGCGCTGATGGCCGAATTGCCGGTCAAGGGCGCGGCGCACATCACCGGCGGCGGTCTGATCGAGAACGTGCCGCGCGTGTTGCCGGCGGCGGTGAAGGCGGCGATCGACGCATCGGCATGGTCGTGTCCGCCGCTGTTCCGATGGCTGCAAGAGGCGGGCAACGTGGCCGAAAGCGAGATGCGCCGCGTCTTCAACTGTGGCATCGGCATGTGTGTGGTGACGGCCCGCGAAGATGCCGGACGGGCGCTGACGCTGTTGCGCGCCGCCGGTCAGGAGGCCATCGAGATCGGCCGTATCGAAGAACGCCGGCGCGGAGAAGCGCCGATCGTGATCGTCTGACTGGCGGGCGCGCGTGGCGATGCTGCTGGCACCGGAGCAATTTCTCGGTTTTCTTGCGGCGGCGGTACTGATCACCGTCTCGCCGGGTCCGGACAATCTGATGGTATTGGGATTCGGCGTGTCGCGCGGGCGTGCCGAAGGCATTGCCTTCGGGCTGGGCTGTGGTTTCGGATGTCTGAGTCACACGCTGTTGGCGGCGCTCGGCGTCAGCGCCCTGGTTGCCGCGTCGCCGCCGGCCTTCCTGGCGCTCAGGATCGGTGGCGGGCTGTATCTCGTATGGCTTGGCATTCACGCGCTGAAGAGTCGTGGTCAGGCGCGGGTGGCGGCAGTGCGCGGCGCCGACGAAGCGCTTTCCCGCCTGTTCGCCAAAGGCTTGCTGGCCAACGCCATCAATCCCAAGGTCGCGCTCTTTTTTCTCTCCTTTCTGCCGCAGTTCATCATTGCCGAACGGGGCGGCGTCGGCTGGCAGACGGCGCAACTCGGCATCGTGTTTACCGCGCAGGCGGCGCTGCTGTTCGGTCTGCTCGGCTATTTTTCGGGAAGCATCGGGCAATGGCTGCAAAGGCACGCCCACGCGGGCGCATGGCTCGACCGGCTGGCGGGAGGAATTTTCGTGGGGCTTGGGGTTCAGATGGTTTCAGATATATAAGTTTCAGAAGATAGATGTCACGTCCCGGACGATTAGATTCAATTGAATCTAATCGTCCGGGA
>JAITAJ010000085.1 GCA_031284185.1 Accumulibacter sp.
GATGCCGAAGAACTTGACCATGGTGAATCCGGCGAGCGCGGAAATCAGCGCGATGGCCCCCGCGAACACCGGCAGCAGCATGTTCAGGTAGCCGTGCGGCACCTCGGGCGTGAACAGGAAGCCCTGCAAGAGCAGCCATTCCGAGACGAAGCCGTTGAGCGGCGGCAGACCGGCGGAGGCGAGCACGCCGATCAGCGCGAGCCAGGCGACCCACGGCATCTGATGGATCAGGCCGCCGAGCTTGCCGAGGTTGCGCTCGCCGGTGACGTGCAGCACCGAGCCGGTGGACAGGAACAAGAGACTCTTGAAAAAGGCGTGGTTCAGGCAGTGGTAGAGCAGCGCGGTGAGCGCCAGGGCCGCGAAGCTGCTCATCCCGAAGGCGCTGAAGATCAGGGACAGCCCCATGGCCAGCACGATCAGGCCGACGTTTTCGATCGACGAATAGGCGAGCAGACGTTTCATGTCCGTCTGCACCGCCGCGAAGGCGACGCCGAACAGGGCCGAGGCCAGCCCGGCCAGCAGCAGCAGCAGACCCCACCACCAGACGTGCGTCTGCAACAGATCGAAGCCGACGCGCAACAGGCCGTAGATGGCCGTTTTCAGCATGACTCCGCTCATCATCGCCGAAACGGGCGAGGGGGCCGCCGGGTGCGCTTCCGGCAGCCAGGCGTGCAGGGGCAACAGCCCGGCCTTGGCGCCGAAACCGAACAGGGCGAGCAGGAAGGCGGTGGTTTCCCAGAATTCGCCGCCCCGGAAGCCGCGCATGGCGTCGAAGGTGTAGTCGCCGGCGCTGCCCGCCATGACGCCGAAGGAGAGCAGGATCGCCACGGCGCCGACGTGCGCGAGCAGGAGATAGAGGTAGCCGGCGCGCCGGATCTCGGCATGGTGGTGTTCCGCCGTGACCAGAAAGAACGAGGAAAGCGCCATCGTTTCCCAGGCCACCATGAAGGCGTAGGCGTCGTTGGCCAGCATCACGAAGGCCATGCTGGCCACGAAGATGTGATAGAGCAGACATTGCAGCCCGAGCGCGCTGCCTTCGTCCTCGTGGAAGTAGCCCGCGGCGTAGATCGAGATGCCGGCCGAGGCGGCGCCCAGCAGGAAGAGGAAGAAGGATGACAAGGCGTCCAGGCGCAGATGGAAGGGCAGGTTCGGCAGGCCGATCGGCAGGATCAGTTCCTGTGGGCCGGAGGGGATGGCGGCCAGCGAAAGCGCCGCCATGACGAGGCTCGTCAGCGCGCTCGCGGGGAACAGCCGGCGGCTGATGAGCGTGAAGTTGCGCGGAAAGAAGAGGCCGGTGAGGCCGATGGCGAGCCAGACCAGGGCGCAGGCCGCCGCCGCGCCGATCGGCACGCCGTTCACCGGCCGGCCCCTTCGGACTGCCGGGCGCGGTTCAGGACCGGCGGCGCCGGGACGCGCGAGGCCGCCGCGGCCCTCGGCGGGAAACCGCCGGCGGTGTTCTTGCCGGCGCTCATTTCACGCGCATTCCGTAGACGGCGCCGCCGTCCGGGAGGAGCGGGGAGGCGAGAAGGATTCTGCAAGGCATGGAGAGCGGGCGGACGGCATGGGAAAGCGGGCATTCTACCAAAGCGCGGCACATGTTGGCGCGGCCACGGGAGAGAAGGATGCCCGCGATCCCCGCTCGCGCGCCACGAAGCGGTAAATACGGGAGTCCCGCCTGAAACGTGACGAAGCATGGTCTCTCTTGTGAAAAACAATCATTTTAAGTTGTATTCTACGGAATTTCCTGTCCACGGCCTTCGGCACGATTCCAGGGGCGATGGATGGGAACCGATTTCGTCCTTGGGACAATGGAGATTTTTTCATGTTTTCGATCCGCCGTTTTCGCATGGCTCAGCAAATCTTGATCGGTGTGGCGGTTTGCAGCGTGGTCATGGCCGCCGTCATTGCCACCGTCCTTTCTCATTACTCGCAAGGTTTGGCGCTGAACGAAAGCAAGAGTACGCTGCAGACTCAGGCCGCGCTGGTCACCAACGTGGCCAGGTACGCGCAGGCCAACATGCAGCAGAGCGCGCTGGCGGCGAACGATCGTTTTCGGAACGAGCTGCCGCCGCTGCGGGCGACCGGCGGCACGGTGTCGGTCAACGGCGTGACGCTGCCGGAATTCTTGTTCGGCGACATTCCCTCCGTCGGCAACCAGAAATATCTTCTCGATTATCAGAAGCGCGACCCGAGCGCCAACGTCGCCTGGATGATCATCGACAAAGGCAGGCTCTACCGCAGCACGACGCTGCTCAAAAGGGAGGACGGCAGTTACGACGACGGCGCGGAAATCACCGACGCCTATGCCGCGACGGTGCTGGCGGGCAAGCCCTACGTCGGCTCGATCGTGCGCGCGGGGAAAATGTATGCGCTCGCCGTGGTGCCGGTCAGTGACGAGAGCGGCAAGCGGGTGGTGGCCGTTTCGATGCGCGTGCCGGTCGATGACGCCATGAAGGAGCTGCGGGGCAACCTCGGCTCCATCGTCATCGGCAAGACCGGCTATCCCTTCATTCTGAGCCGCCCCGTGGGTGACCGGAAGGATCCCTTCCTGGTGGTGCACAAGGATCACCAGGGCAAGGCGATCAAGGATATCGACGCGGCGTCCAGCCGCGTGCTGGCCGAGATTCTGGAACAAAAGACCGGATACCTCATCTATGACTGGAAAACGGAAAGCGGCGCGAGCCAGCGGCGGCTCGCGGCCTTCCAGGAGTTTCCCGAACTGGGCTGGGTGGTCGCGGTGGCGGCGCCGCTGGAAGAATTCACCGCGCCCTACGACACGGTTCAGCGCTGGATGCTCATCGGCATTGCCGCGCTGGTGCTGGCGGCGATGTTGTGCATCGGGCTGTTCGTCCGCTGGCAGTTGCGGCCCCTCAATGAAACCACGCGCGTCGTCGCCAGGGTAGCGGAAAATCTGGATCTCACGCATCGCATCGGCAGCACCGCCGGCGACGAAATCGGCACGCTGGCGCGCTCGTTCGACAGCATGGTGGACAGTGTCCAGCAGTCCGTGCGGGCGATCGGGGAAGAGGTCGCCAAGGTCGGCGCCACGGTCGAGGCGGTCAATGCCGCTGCCGAGCAGGTGGCGCGAGGCTCGGCGTCGCAATCGGGTTCCACCTCGGCGATGGCTGCCGCGATCGAGCAAATGACCGTTTCGATCAATACCGTGGCGACCAGCGCCTCCGACGCGCAGACGATGGCGCAGCGCGCCCGCGGCGTTTCCGAGGAAGGCAGCCGCATCATCGAAGACACGCAGAGCAAGATGAGCGCGATCGCGGGTGTCGTCTCCGAGGCGTCGAAGGTCTTTGCCGCCCTGAGCGAAGAATCGCGTCAGATCAGCAGCGTGGTCAACGTCATCAAGGAAGTTTCCGATCAGACCAATCTGCTCGCTTTGAACGCCGCCATCGAGGCCGCCCGTTCCGGCGAGCAGGGGCGCGGCTTCGCCGTGGTCGCCGACGAGGTGAGGAAGCTCGCCGAGCGCACCGCGCAATCGACCGGCGATATCAGCGGCATGATCGGCAATATCCAGTCCTCGGCCAACTCCGCAATGATGGAGATGGAAAAGGTCGTCGGGCAGGTCGCGGTGGGCCAGTCGCTGGTGCAGGAAGCCGGCGAGCGGATGAAGACGATCCACGAAGAATCCAGCAAGGTTTCCAATGCCGTCACGGAAATTTCCAACGCGCTGAAGGAGCAGGGCGTAGCCAGCCAGGAAGTCGCGCGGCGGGTCGAATCGATCTCGCAGATGGCCGAAGAAAACAACGCCGCCGTCGGCGAGGCCGCCGTCAATACGGAGAAGCTGGACGAACTGGCGAAAGCGGTGAAGACCACGCTCAAACGGTTCAGGGTGTGATTTTCAGAAGACAGAAATTTGAGAAGACAGAGGACAGAAAAACCGAGCGCCCGGTTTTTCCTCCCTCACCCGGCGCGAAGCATTTCAGAAGACAGAGACTTGAGAGGACAGAGGACAGAAAAACCGAGCACCCGGTTTTTCCTCCCTCACCCGGCGCGAAGCATTTCAGAAGACAGAATCTTGAGAGGACAGAGGACAGGAAAATAGAGCGCCCGGTTTTTCCTCTCTCACCCGGCGCGAAGCATTTCAGAAGACAGTATCTTGAGAGGACAGAGGACAGGAAAATCGAGCGCCCGGTTTTTCCTCCCTCACCCGGCGCGAAGCGCCGCAAGCCGATCTGTCTTCTGTCTTCTCAAGTTTCTGTCCTCTGAAACTGCCTCATTTCACGCGCATGCCCGGCAGCGCCCCGCTGTCCGGCGCGAGCAGGAAGATGCCGGGCGTCTTGCCTTGCGGGTCGGAGGCGGCGAGGATCATGCCCTCGGAGAGGCCGAATCGCATCTTGCGCGGCGCAAGATTGGCGACCATCACCGTCATGCGCCCGATCAACCGCGCTGGATCGTAGGCCGACTTGATGCCGGCGAAGACCTGGCGCGGCCGCATCCGGCCATTTTCCGTCTCGCCGATGTCGAGCGACAGGCGGAGCAGCTTTTCGGCGCCTTCGACATGCCCGGCATCGACGATGCGCGCGACCCGCAACTCCACCTTCATGAATTCATCGATGCCGATCGGGCCGCCGGCTTCGGCGGCGGGAGACGCCGCCGCTCCGTTTTCCTCCGGCTCGCCGATCCTCGCCGGCGGCGCGTCGACCGCCGTCTGGAGCGAGGTCCTGTTGGCTTCGATCAGCATATCGATCAGCCTGGCGTCGATGCGCGTCATCAGATGGCTGTAGGCGTTGATCGCGTGGCCCGCCGGCAGCGAGGCCGACACGTCCTTCCACGAAAGCGGCGCGATGCCGAGGAAGGCTTCGACGGCTTCGGCCACCTTGGGCAGCACCGGCTTCAGATACAGCGTGAGCAGGCGGAACGCCTCGATGGCCTGCGAGCAGACGGCATGTAGTTCGGCCTCTTCGCCCTGCCGCTTGGCGAGTTCCCACGGCTTCCTGTCGTTGACGAAAATGTTGGCCGCATCGGCAAGCGCCATGATTTCCCGCAAGGCGCGGCCGAATTCGCGCTGTTCGTAGGCTTCCGAAATGCGGGCGGACGCCGCGCGCAAGGGTTCCTGCCACGCGGCTTCGGTCGCCGCGAGCCGGCCGCCGAATTTCTTGCCGATGAAACCGGCGCAGCGGCTGGCGATGTTGACGTACTTGCCGATCAGGTCGGAATTGACGCGCGCGACGAAATCTTCCAGATTGAGGTCGATGTCCTCCATCGTGCCGTTCAGCTTGGCGGCGTAGTAGTAGCGCAGCCATTCGGGATCGAGGCCGGTTTTCAGATAGCTTTCGGCGGTGATGAAGGTGCCGCGCGTCTTGCTCATCTTGGTGCCGTTGACGGTCAGAAAGCCGTGCGCGAAGATGCCGCTCGGCGTGCGGAGACCGACGTGTTCGAGTTCGGCGGGCCAGAACAGGGCGTGAAAATAGAGGATGTCCTTGCCGATGAAGTGATACAGCTCGCTCGGCGTGTCGGGCCTGAAATAAGCGTCGAAGTCGATCCCCTTCCGGTCGCACAGGTTCTTGAACGAACCCATGTAGCCGATCGGCGCGTCGAGCCAGACGTAGAAGTATTTGCCCGGCGCGTCGGGAATCTCGAAGCCGAAATACGGCGCGTCGCGCGAGATGTCCCAGTCGGTCAGCCGGTTTTCGCCTTCGGCGCCGAGCCACTCCTGCATCTTGTTGGCCGCTTCCGCTTGCAGCCGGCCTGGTTCGCGCGTCCAGCGGCGCAGAAAGTTCTGGCAGCGCTCGTCCGAGAGCCTGAAAAAGTAGTGCTCGGATGCCTTGAGTTCCGGTTTGGCTCCCGAGATCGCCGAGTACGGATTCTTCAACTCGTTGGGCGTGTAAGCCGCGCCGCAGGATTCGCAGTTGTCGCCGTACTGGTCCCGCGCGCCGCACTTCGGACATTCCCCCTTGATGAAGCGGTCGGGCAGAAAAAGCTGCTTGACCGGGTCGTAGTATTGCTCGATGGCGCGTTTCTCGATCAGCCCGTTTTCCATGAGGCGGGTGTAAATGAGGTTGCAGTATTCGCGGGTTTCCGGGGAATGCGTGCTGTGGAAATTGTCGAAGGCGACGTGAAAACCGGCGAAGTCGCGGGCATGTTCGCCGCGCACGCGCTCGATCAGCGCTTCCGGCGTGATGCCGTCCTTTTCCGCGCGCAGCATGATCGGTGTGCCGTGCGTGTCGTCGGCGCAGACGTACCAGCATTCGGCGACCTCGTTCTTCGGCCGCATCTTCTGGAAGCGCACCCAGATGTCGGTCTGGATGTACTCGACCAGGTGACCGAGGTG
>JAITAJ010000200.1 GCA_031284185.1 Accumulibacter sp.
CGTAGGCTTTGATCAGCACCAGATGCCCGAGCGCGGCGAACAAGCCGATGGAAACGAACGCGAGCGCATGTCCCCAGTTTCGCGGCAGTATCCAGACATCGGGAAGCACCACGGAGAACAGCACGGTGCCGACCAGTCCGGCATAAAAGATCGAAGTGTAGGGGCTTTCCAGGTTGGCCAGGCGTCGCGTGACGATCTGATAGATGGCAAACGTGGTGGCATTCAGGATCGGCAGCAACGAGGCCCAGGCAAATACGCCGCTGCCGGGCCGGATGATGATGAGAACCCCCGCGAAGCTGCACAGGATGGCGATCCAGCGTGCCGGTTCCACCTTTTCCTTGAGGAAAAAGACCGACATCAGGGTAACGAACAGGGGAGTCAGGTACGAAATGGCCGTCGCTTCCGCGAGCGGCATGAATTTGATGGCGCTGATGAAGAGCACGGAACCGAGCAGCAGCAACAGGCCGCGCAAGACCTGTTCCGCCGGGCGCTTCGTGCGTATCAGCCGGCTGCGGTAGCGCGGTCCGAGCAGGACGACGACGATCAGCAGATGGAAGGCAAAGCGCGACCAGACGATGAGCGATACCGGATAAAAGGCCGTCAGATATTTGGCCAGGGAATCGGTGGCGCTGAAGAAGAACACCGCGATCAGCACCATCAGCACGCCTCTGGAGACGTCCGAACCGGCGAGGTATCCGGTTCTACCGGCGCCTGTCGGATGAAGGGAATGACCGAACAGACGGCTGAGGCTGAAACGAGGCCGGCGGGTGGGTGGGGGCATGGACTGGAACGGACATCACATTTGAAACCGCCATTTTAATGGAATCGGCTTGCGGCGCGAAGCCGCTCAGAGGACAGTTTCAGAGACAGAAGACAGATCCGTTTGCGGCACGAAGCGCCGGAGAAAGGACGCAAAACCGAGCGCTGGGGTTTTTTCTGTCTTCTGTCGTCTTTCTGGGATTTTCCTCTGACTCGATTCCCTCACTTCAGCGCGTAGGGCAGTACGGTGATGAACCAGGGGAACAAGGTCAGGAGGATCAGGGTGAACAGCAAGGCCCCCAGATACGGCAAGGACGCTTTCATCACCTGCTCGATCGGCACCTTGGTGATCGCGCTGGCGACGAACAGGTCGAGTCCGACGGGCGGCGTGATGCAGCCGATAGCCAGGTTGACCACCATCAGCACGCCGAAAAACAACGGGTCGATGCCCAGCGTCTTGGCCACCGGCAGGAAGATCGGCGTCAGGATGACCACCGCCGCCGAAGCGTTGACCATCGTTCCGGCGACCAGCAACAGGATGTTGAGCGCCAGCAGGAACATGATCGGCGACGAGGTGACCGATACCACGAATTCGCCGAGACGATGAGGTATTTGCAGGCTGGTGAGCAGCCAGCCGAAGACGTTGGCCGCGCCGACCAGGAACATGATCATCGTCGTGCCGATCACCGCCTGGAAGATGATCTGCGGGAAATCCCTGAATTTCAGTTCCTTGAAAATGAACAGTCCGACGAGAATTCCATAGACCACCGCCACCGCCGCGGCTTCGGTCGGCGTGAAGATGCCGCCGTAAATGCCGCCGATGATGATTACCGGGGTCATCAGCGCGAAGAACGAATCCTTGAAGGCGCTGACCACGCCCGTTACCGAGAATTCTCCGTCGGACGGAAGACCGCGTTTTTTCGCCAGGTACCAGCTGACGGCCATCATCGACAACCCCATCATGGTTCCCGGAATGAAGCCGCCGACGAACAGGTCGCCGATCGAGGTGTCGGCAATGACGCCGAAGACGACCATGGTGATCGACGGCGGAATGACGATGCCGACCACACCGCTGGAGGCCACGACGCCCGTGGCCCACTCACGCCCGTAGCCCTTCTTTTCCATGGCGTTGACCATGGTGGTTCCAAGCGCCGCCGTCGTCGCCGCCGATGAACCCGATATCGCGGCGAAGAAGCAACCGGAAACCGATACCGTCTGCGCCAGACCGCCGCGGAACGAGCCTACCAGCGACAGCGAGAAGTTCACCAAACGTTGCGTCACACCGCCCGCCGACATGAAGGAACCGGCGAGCATGAAGAAAGGCACGGCCATGAAGGCGAACGAGTCGACGCCCGAGAACATGATCTGGGAGATCATGACCAGCGGCTTGTCCATGAAGAAGAACAGGATCGCCGCTACCGACAGGCAGAGCGTGTAGGCGACCGGCACGCCGAGAAACGTCAGGCCGAGAAAGATTCCCAATAGTACGTAATCCATGTTTTTCCCCCGGCCTCAGCCATGAGCTTCTTCGCGTTTCGTGTCTTCGCCCTTGAACAGGCGGAGGGTATCCCGGATCAGGTACAGGAACATGAGCACCGAGCTGATCGGAATGATGGCATAGACATAGCTCATCGAGAGTCCCATGCCGGGCGATTCCTGGAAAGTCATGGTCTCGGCCATCCGGTAGCCCTGTGTGAACAGGATGCCGACGAACACGTAGCCGCACGCCAGCGAGAGCGCCGACAACAGTTTTCCGATGAGGGTTCCCTTGAAATAATTCGGCAGGAACTCGACCGCGAGGTGCCCCGACTCGCCCATGATCAGGGCCGATCCGAGGAAGACCACATAGACGAACAGATAACGCGCCAGCTCCTCCGACCATTCGGGCGTGTAGTCGAAACCGTAGCGCGAGATGACCTGCGCGAAGATGGTAATCAGCATGACCATCATCGCAATGCACGAGAACCAGTACAGAACCCATCTGACCTTGCCAAGAATCGCATCCAGCATCGTATTCCCCTTGACACAGAAACCCGGACTGCCGTCCGGGTTTCTGGTTGGATTCGCTTACTCCAGCGCCTTGATCTTGTCGACGTTTTCCTGACCGACCGTCTTGGCAAGTTCCTTGTAAACCGATTGTGTGGCTTCGATGAACGGTTTGCGGTCGACTTCGATGACCTCCATCTTGCCCGTTGCCCTGATCTTGTCCCAGAAGCCGCTGTCCTCTTCTTCGGATTTCTTGCGCTGCCAGGCGATCGATTCGGTCGCGGCCGACTGGATGATGGCCTGCTGTTCAGGCGTCAGTTTCTTCCAAATGGCCATGGAGATGAGTATCGGCTCCGGCGCGTAGGCGTGACCCGTCAGCGAGGCGTATTTCTGCACCTCATAGAAGCGCTTCGTGTAGATGTGCGCGCTGGGGTTCTCCTGCCCGTCGACGACGCCCGTCTGCATCGCCGAATAGAGTTCGGCCAAGGCCATCGGCGTCGGCGAGGCGCCCAGCGCCTTGATCATTTCCACGTAAACCTTGTTGTTCATCACGCGAATCTTCAGCCCCTTCATGTCGCTGGGCGTCTTGATCGGCCTGACGTTGTTGGTCATGTGCCGGATACCGTTTTCCATGTAACCGAGCAGCTTGATTCCCTTGGCTTCCAGCGGCTTGCCCAGTTCCATGCCGATGCTGTCCAGCGTCTTGTAGGCATGTGCCCGATCCTTGAACAGGAACGGCATGTCGAAAATGGCCATCTGTGGCTGGAAGGTGCCCAACTCGGCCGTTCCGGTCAGCGTCATGTCGATGGTCCCGTAGATCACGCCTTCGATCAGTTCCTTTTGCGTGCCCAGTTGGGATGACGGGAAAACCTTGACCTCGATGTCGCCCTTCGATTTTTCCTTCACCAGTTCGGCGAAATGATCCGCTCCCATCCCGTATGGATTGGTCGACTCCGCGATATGCCCCAGCTTCAGAACCGTCGCCGCCACCGCTGAACCGGAGAGCGCCAGCGAAAATGCGATTGCCTTCAGAAACAAAAACCGTTTTTTCATGATGTATCCCTTGGTTGAAATAACTCGGCAAAAACAACAAAAAAAACCTTTCTTCAAGGCTCGTGGGGAATTACACAATAGTAATACACAAAAGTCTATATCAGGTTTCACGATATCGTGCAGCCGCCACGGCGGCAAAACGGGCCGCTCCGATCCAGAATCGCCGGCGGCTTCGGAAGCGCAATCATATCTCCGGCCCGATGCGGCACTCGGCGCTTCGCGCGTGCGCGGACAATCCCTCGCCCTCGGCCAGCACCGAAGCCACGCGCCCGAGCGTTCCGGCGGCTTCCCTGGAAACCCGGATCAGACTGCTGCGTTTCTGGAAATCATAAACACCCAGCGGCGAGGAAAAACGCGCGCTGCCGGAAGTGGGCAGGACATGGTTGGGGCCGGCGCAGTAATCGCCGAGCGACTCCGAACTGTAAGCGCCGATGAAAATGGCGCCGGCATTATGGATTCTGTCGACCCAGCGCTCGGCATCGGCGACCGACAATTCGAGGTGCTCGGGCGCGATGCGATTGGCGATGACGCAAGCCTCGTCGAGATCGCGTACCGTGATCAGCGCGCCACGCTTCTCCAGGGCGCCGCGGATGATCTCCCGGCGCGGCATCGCCGGCAGCCGCCTTTCGATCGACTCGGCGACGCGCTCGACGTAAGAAGCATCGGGACACAGCAGGATGGCCTGCGCCAGTTCATCGTGCTCGGCCTGCGAAAACAGGTCCATCGCCACCCAATCGGGATCGGTGCTGCCGTCGCAGACGATCAGGATCTCGGAAGGGCCGGCAAGCATGTCGATTCCGACCACCCCGAAAACGCGGCGCTTGGCCGCGGCGACGTAGGCGTTGCCGGGGCCGACGATCTTGTCGACCGGAGCAATCGTCCGCGTGCCGTAGGCCAGCGCGCCGATCGCCTGGGCACCGCCGATGCAGAACACGCGGTCCACGCCGGCGATCGCCGCCGCCGCCAGCACCAGCGGATTGCGCTCGCCGTCCGGTGTCGGCACGACCATGATCAACTCGCCGACGCCGGCGACCTTTGCCGGAATCGCGTTCATCAGCACCGAAGAAGGATAGGCGGCCTTGCCGCCCGGCACATAGAGACCCGCGCGGCCAAGCGGCGTCACTTTCTGTCCGAGCAGAGTCCCCGCCAGCGCGCCCTGCGTTTCCTCGTACTGCCAGCTTTGCAGCGGCTGGCGCCGATGGTAGGCATGGATGCGCTGCGCCGCCGTTTCCAGCGCCGTCCGCCGGGATTCCGGCAGAGTGTCCAGGGCGCGTTCCAGCATTTCGCGGGGCAGTTCCAACTCGGCCAGCGACGATGCCGACACGCGGTCGAAGCGACGGGTGTACTCCAGCACGGCCAGATCGCCCCGCGCCTTCACATCGGCCAGAATGGCGGCGACGGTCTGATCGACCGACGCATCCTGCGCCTCGTCGAAGGCGCGCAAGGCATCGAGCCTCTGCGAAAAATCCGCGTCACTCGAAGAAAACCGCCTGATGGCGATCACGGCTCGATCGCCCTGGCAATGGCATCCATGATCGGCGCCAGTTTTTCACGCTTGAGCTTGAGCGCCGCCTGATTGACGATCAGGCGCGACGAAATGTCGACGATGTGCTCGACGGCCACGAGTCTGTTGGCCTTCAGCGTTCCGCCCGTCGAAACCAGATCGACGATGGCGTCCGCCAGCCCGGCCAGCGGCGCCAGTTCCATCGACCCGTAAAGTTTGATCAGATCGACGTGGACACCCTTGGCCGCGAAATGCTCGCGAGCGATGTTGATATATTTGGTCGCCACTTTCAGGCGGGCGCCCTGGCGCACCGCCCGCTCGTAATCGAAACCGGCCGGGACGGCGACCATCATCCGGCACTTGGCGATCTTCAGGTCGAGCGGCTGATAGAGTCCTTCGCCGCCGTTTTCGATCAACACGTCCTTGCCTGCCACGCCGATGTCGGCGGCGCCGTACTGCACGTAAGTCGGCACGTCGGCAGCGCGCACGACGACCACGCGCACGTCGTCGCGGCTGGTCGGAATGATCAGCTTGCGCGAGCTTTCCGGGTTCTCCAGCGGCTCGATGCCGGCCGTGGCCAGCAGGGGCAGCGTTTCCTCGAAGATTCTGCCCTTCGACAGGGCGATGGTGATGCCATCCACGGCGAGCTTCCCGCGTGAAAGAAACGAATTCTACCGTAAGCGCCGGCGGGCGGCATCGACCGCCGGCGCGCAGTCTTCTTTCCGGGACTACGGCGACCCGAAGATCACTGTTCGATGCGCATGCCGTAGAAGCTGCGATAGACGAAAGTCAGATTGAGCGCAAGGAAGATGTCGAACATCCCCTTCTGCGCGTACAACGTGCAGATGGCCGCGACCCGCTGGCTGTCTTCGACGCTGGCCCTGGTCAGCCCTTCGTCGAGCTTCATGTCCTGCTCGATGAACTCCACCGCGCGGTACGCGCCGGTCACGCCGTAGGTCTCGAAACCATCTGCCGTCGGACCGGCCGAGTCGCCGGCGTTGTCGCTCGTGCAGTCGGCGATCACGCCCGGATTGCGCGAGTCGTCCTTCTTGACCTTGAAAGGCGCCCACATCTTGCGCCCAGGCGTGCCTGTCATCATTTCGTATATGCGGCGCGCAAGCCTTTGATCATCGGGTAATGCCGCGCATTCAGAGTCTTCAGTTCGGCGTTTTCCGACGATACCGTGGCGGCTACCAGGGCGTCCGCCAGCCCGACGCCGTGAGAACGGCCAAAATCCCGTTTCAATGATCCACCCGTGCGCGCGATTTCGGCGCTTACCGGAAGCACTCTGAAAAGCGCGATGAATTCATCCCTCCGGCATAAAGTTCCGATACCACGACGGCGGACAGGATCAGCCGGTCTTCACAGGAGCGCACGAGAGCAAGCGCCTTGGCATGGCCCCGCAAAAAATCGATCAATACGTCGGTGTCCGGCAGAACCGGTTTCCCCATCACATGCTCCGCCCCCACTCCGAACGGATCACCCCGAAATCCGGGAGATCGTTTCGATCCTTCCATAAGCCCGCCGCCGCCTTCAACACGGTGTCGCGTCACGCGGGCGCGGATTGTTCAAGCAAATGGCTGACGGCCATACGGATGAGTTCGCTGACCTCGATTCCCTTGTTTTCCGCGAGAAACTCCAGGCCCGCGCGTTCGTCGCTCGTCAAATAAACCTGTGTACGCACCATGATGCCTCCATCGATACGCTACGAACATGCACCCCGTTTAACACGCAGGCCACGAAGATGCCAAAGACCGGCTTTTCCGGGCCGTCAAGCGCAACGGGCACGGCGGGAACCGAACCCAGACGAGCCTGCCGTTGCAGAGTCTGTTTCTACATTTTTGGGTTCCGGAGGCTTCAATAAGGTCCACGCGGGCACCTCCAGCGCCACGGCCAAGCGTTCGATGTTCGACAACGATACGTTCCAGCGCGAACGCTCCACGGCGGAAACGTAGGTCCGGTCCAGCTCGCACTCCATCGCCAACCGCTCCTGCGACCATCCTCGCTCGACGCGCCGCAGGCGAATCCAGTAGGCCAGCACGTCGCGGAGATTGTCCGGATCGGGCAGCGCGGTAGGAGGAGATGGCTTGGCGGACACCACGCCATCATCCTCATGTGATATACGTGCTCCCGCCTTGAAAAAAAGGGTCAGAGACCCATGGCGAAATGAAAACCCCTGACAAGGCACCAGACTGCCATTCATGAAGGAACACCCAAACATCAGGGTCAGTATCATTTCTTTTCAAGGAGACATGATGTCTGAAAATTCACGGCCGGGTTCTTCCGACGGTTCCGGTGTGGCCGGCATCGATGACGCCTTGCAACATTTGACTGGCACGGGCCATTCATGAGGGATGGAAAGCTGCTGTAGCAGGCACGCATCGGGCGCGCCGGACTGATACGCATCAACTCGCCAGGATGTGGCTTACGTCATATTTCGGGATGTTCTCATCCGCAGTGATCAAGGTCATGCCATGGGTTTGCGCCGTGGCAACCAACAAACGGTCGAACGGATCGCGGTGGCGCCATGGCAGGGTTTCCACCCGTTCGATTTCTGCCTGCGTCAACGGCAGCAGCCCAAAGCCATTACTCTCCACGATACGGAAAAATTCCGCCACGCCGCCTTCGAGTTGGAGCTTTTGCACGCTCAGCTTGATGGCGACTTCCCACGCGGAAACGATGCTCACGTATTTCTTGCTGGCCGCATCGAAAATCGCCACCCTGGCGGCTTCCGACAGTTTTTCCGAATTGACCGCCAGCCAAAGGACGACATGCGTATCCAGGAGAAAATTCACATATATTCCTTGAAGTCATCCAGCGGCGCGTCAAAATCGTCCGCGATCCGGAGCTTTTTCTCCCAACCGCCCAAGCGGGGAGTTCCACGCGGCGCGGCGCGTTTTCCGGCGGGGTGCAGGGAAATCCCGAACGGGATGGCTTGTTCCCGCAAGGTCTGCCGCAAGAACAGGTTGACCGCCGTGCTCATGTCCATGCCAAGTTGCGCGAACAAGGCTTGCGCCTGTTCCTTGACCTCGCTGTCCGTCCTGATGTTGATGTGTGTCTGCATGTCCGGCATCATCCCTGAACAAGTCCTGTTGGCACAATGGGAATACCCTGACAACATATTGTATACATTTCGGTACGATGAAGCACCCTGTGGAACCCGAAAAAAGGCCGTCTTCCGACGGCCTTTTCGAGTCTCACCGGGCAAAGTGGATCAGCTTTCAGACTGCTCGATCCTCATCCCATAGAAGCTGCGATAGACGAAGGTCAGGTTGAGCGCGAGGAAGATGGCGGCGAGGCACCAAGCCAGACCCTGCTGCCCCTGCGCCACCATGCCGACGGCCATTTCCACGGCCAAGAGGCCGAAGAGAGTGGTGAACTTGATGATCGGGTTCATCGCCACCGAACTCGTGTCCTTGAACGGGTCGCCCACCGTGTCGCCGACCACCGAGGCGGCGTGCAGTTCGGTTCCCTTGGCGCGCAGTTCGGTTTCGACGACTTTCTTGGCGTTGTCCCAGGCGCCGCCCGCGTTGGCCATGAACACGGCCTGGTACAGGCCGACGATGGCCAGCGAGATCAGATAGCCGATGAAGAAGAAGGGTTCGATGAAGGCGCAGGCCAAGGTGCCGAAAAAGACCGCCAGGAAGATGTTGAACATCCCTTTCTGCGCATATAGCGTACAGATGGCCACGACCCGCTTGCTGTCCTCGACGCTGGCCTTGGTCAGGCCCTCGTCGAGCTTCATGTTCTGCTTGATGAACTCCACCGCGCGGTA
>JAITAJ010000212.1 GCA_031284185.1 Accumulibacter sp.
GCGCCGGGGGCGAGATCGGTCAGGCAGGCGGGCTTCCTGTCCTTTTCCATCTGGCTTTGCTGGCGCAGGGAAGCGGCAAGGCGGCGGCGTTCGGGCAGGGTTTTTTGCAGGAAATCCGCCTGCCATGCCGGGGCGCGGGTCTGGGCGCGGAATTGCTGGTAGGCGGAATCGTTCACGCACAGGCTGTCGCCGTGCGAGAGGATGAATCGCCGTTGCGGCGTGGAAAGCAGGCAGGGATCGGGGAGCAGGGTCATGCCGGCTTTCCGGATGAAATCCGCGCCAAGGAGGAAATCGCGGTTGCCGCGCAGGAAGAAAAGGCGCGTCCCCGCGCTGCTTGCCGTTTTGAGCGCGGCGGCAATGCTCCCGGCGAACGGGCTGTCGTCATCGTCGCCGATCCAGGTATCGAAAAGGTCGCCGAGAATGTAAAGGGCATTCGGTTCCCCGTTTTCCGGCGGCGCGATGCTGGCGAGAAAGGCGCGAAAGAGGGCTTCGATGCCGGGCGTTCGGGGCGATAGATGCAGGTCGGAGATGAAGTGGAGCACGGAAAGCCTCAGCGCCAGCGGTTGATCGCGTCCCGCGTCTCTTTTGCCGCCCGGCGAGCAGCCTGGGCATGGTCCTCACCCCCGCCTGCGTAAAGGATGGCGCGGGAGGAACTGATGATGAGTCCAGCGCCGTTCTTTGGCGTCCTTCCCGCCTTGACCGTCGCGGCGATGTCGCCGCCCTGCGCGCCGACGCCGGGCACGAGGATCGGCATGTCGCCCGTCAATTCGCGCACACGGGCAAGATCGGCGGGAAAGGTCGCGCCCACGACGAGCGCGCATTGCCCGGAAGCGTTCCAATCGACGGCCAGCCGCGCCACCCGCTCGAAGAGCCTTTCCCCTCCGCCGCCGCCCACTTCGAGCGTTTGCAGGTCGCTCCCGCCGGAATTCGAGGTGCGGCAGAGCAGGATGACGCCCTTGTCTTGCCAGGCGAGGTAGGGTTCCAGGGAATCATGCCCCAGATAGGGATTCACCGTGACGGCGTCGGCCTGATAGCGTTCAAAGGCTTCGCGGGCGTAACGCTCGGCGGTGGAGCCGATGTCGCCGCGCTTGGCGTCCAGGATGACCGGAATGCCGGGGTGCCGGGCGTGGATGTGGGCGATCAGCGCCTCCAGCGCCGCCTCGGCGCGGCAGGCGGAAAAATGGGCGATCTGCGGCTTGAAGGCGCAGACGAGATCGGCGGTGGCATCGACGATGTTCTGGCAGAATTCAAGGATGGCGTCAGCGCGTCCGGCGAGCGCGGCGGGAAATTTTGCCGGGTCGGGATCCAGCCCCACGCACAAGAGGGAATCGTTTTTCGCCCAGGCGGCGGTCAGGGTTTCGATGAAGGTCATGGGCATGAAGGTTCCTCGGCAAAACGGGCGAAGGCGGCGGGCAGGAGACAGGTCGCCAGGCTGCGCTGGGTAAAGAGATAGCGGCCATCGCAGACGAAACCCAGTTCCCGCCAATCGACTTCCCGGTTGAGCATCCGGGCAAGCCGCGGCATGTCCCGGCGGGCGGCCTTCCTGGGGAAAAGCGCCAGGATGGAACCGTCGAAGTGCGGGCTGTCGTGCAGGAAAAAGGGTTCCGGCCGTCGCGTCCTTCCATTCACGTAAATGCGCGGACGATTGTTCAGCGGATAGGCGCGTCCCCATTCCCACCAGTTGGATTCGTCGAAACGCGTCACCCGCCGGGCGAGCAGGCGTTCCTTGCGCGCTTCCAGATGCGGGTGGCGAATGTCATAGAACATGCGGCGGGTCTTGCCGGTCGCGGCGGTTTGCGAGCAGACGAATTCCCGGTTGCCGTCGGGATGGGCAAACAGATCGTCCGCGCCGGAGACGCCGCCCACGCGCACTTCAAAAAGCGCCGAGAAGGGCGTCGTGTATTCGCCGCGCAGGAACATCAATTGCCCATCCTTTTCGGTGAAAACGCGGCCATCCGCCATCCGCCGATCCATGCGCCCCTTCTCGAAGCGGAAAATGGCGCAATTGGGCACATAGGGGCCGAAGACTCGCTTGTCGCCGGTTTCCTGAAAATGGGTGATGCTGCCCTCTTGGTACAGCCAGGAATTCAGTTTTCGCGCCGAGGTGAGCTTGATGAATTCCCTGGGGACGATGAAGACAAGTTCCCCGCCCTGATTCAAATGGCGCACACACTTTTCGATGAAGAAAAGAAAAAGATTGCTGCGCTCGTCGAACAGAGCGGAATCCAGGCGCGCGCGCGTTTCCGGGCGAATGTCCTGAAAGCGCACGTAGGGCGGGTTGCCGATGATGGTGTCGAACTTTTCCGTTTCGGGATAGGCGAAGAAATCCGCGATCCGCGCGCGCGGGGCAGCGAGGTTGGCGTCGATTTCCAGGGCGACGAAGTCCCGGCCCTCCTTTTTCAGCGCGTCGCAAAAAGCGCCCGCTCCGGCGGCGGGTTCCAGCGTCCGTCCCCGGCTGCGGCACAGGCCGAGCATGAATTGCGCGACAGGCGGGGGCGTGAAGACCTGCCCCAGGTTTTCCACATTGCGTTGCGTCATGGATGCGCCAAAGGAAAAAGAAATCGCCGGGATGAAGCCCTCTCCCGGCGCATATGCGCGTCGCCTTCCGGCAGGCGGGGAAAAGGCGGCGGGCTTGGGCGGATCAGGCGTTCCTGCTGGTGCACAGCATGGTGGCTTCGCCCTCGATGACGACCTTGCCGCCCACGGTGCAGACGGTTTCCAGCACGGCGCGTTTCTTTTCCGGGATGATTTCCTTCACGGTGGCGGTGGCCGTCACCGTGTCGCCGGGTTTGACGGGCGCCTTGAATTTCAGGGTCTGCCCCAGGTAGATGGTGCCGGGGCCGGGCAGGCGGTTGCCGAGCACGGCGGAAATCAGCCCGGCGGAAAGCATCCCGTGCGCGATGCGCCCGCCGAACATCGTGGTCTTGGCGAACTCCTCGTTCAGGTGTACCGCGTTGGTGTCGGTCGACACGCCGGAAAAGAGCACGATGTCGGCATCGGTGATGGTCTTCGAGACGCTGGCGCTCTGACCGATGGTCAGGTCTTCAATATCATGGCCGTTCTGGGCGTTCATGGTTCACTCCTCGGGTTGGTTGAAAACCCATGCATTATATCGCCGATACGGCCCGGCCCGGGCAGTTCGGGCGCGATCAGGTACGCAGGGTTTCCTTCCTTCGGCCCTCCCAGTGTACAGGCCGGGGAAACCATCCGCCTTTGCCAGCTTCGTCCTCCATGCTCCGCAAAACGACGGGGGTACAGGAACTGGGGATGTGCGGATGCCTATGTCGTCATGGAAGGCTGTACAAGTGCGTGCCCGTGCATCCAGATGAAGCAATGGGCGCATTTTTCGTCCTGCGAGGCGGAAATCGGGATGGAAGTATCGCCCACGGGCTTTCTCTGGAATGGGAATGGCGATTCCGTCATTCGGCTTCCGGGCAAGAAAGGGCGCGGAATTCTTCCTGCTCCATGGCGGTGAGCCCGAACGGGCCGTGGCGGAGGGTGAAATCCCGCTTT
>JAITAJ010000363.1 GCA_031284185.1 Accumulibacter sp.
CCGCAACGGGCGGATCGGCAGACTGGAGATCATCGGCTGTTCCTTGCGGACGCTGGACGTCTCCGACACCCAGGTCAAGACGCAGGACGTGCGCGTCCCGGAAGGCGGCAAGCTCTCCGAGTACGTCACCGTCACCACGGGCAGCAACATCGAGTTGCCGTCCGGATAGTCCTTTCTTCGATGGAAAACTCATGACTTCCCGAACCGACGCAAACCGCCGCCGCTTCCTGGCGCTTTCCTTGCCGCTCGCGGCCTTGCCCCTTCTTCCCCCGCTTTCCTCGCTGCTCGCCACCGCGTTTTCCCGTGCCGTCACCGGCGAGGCGGCGCAGACGGACGACTTTACGCGCCCCTACGCGCTGCGCCACAGTCCTTCGGCGGTTGCCTGGCTGGAGGAACACCTCCGCCAGCGCGTCCGCCCGGACGACTTCACGCGCGTGCGCGCCGCGGCCATGACGATAGACGAACTCTACCCGTTCTTCTGGGTTTCGCCGAGCCACATCCCCGACTTTGCCACCGTGTTTTTCTATCTCGAACACGGAGAACTCCCCGTCCACCGGCGTGGGCTGAAGCGCTGGCACTGCGGCCTCTGCGAAGACGGGCCGGAAAAAGTAACGAGCTTCCCGTAAGGCCCCGCAAGACCGGATGATCGACGGCTCCCTGGAGAAGTTGGCGGGCCTCGGGACGACGCGAAGAAGACGCCACGATCCCGCGTAAGCTGTACGTCGCTATTGAAGAGGGGAATGCGGACGACGACGCGCGGCACAAGCTGCCGGCTTCATGGTCAGCGGCAACCACGAAGGTAAGCGTCCGGTGGAAGCCGTCTTGCCATTGATAAGGGGATCAGCGAGACGAGAACGAAGCGTTCATGATTCCGCCGATCTTGCTGTATGTGTCGACTTTCCCGGCGAGTTCGATGGATCGGCGAAAGCGACGTCAGCGGGAATGCCTGTGGCTCGACAGCACGCAATGTCTGCGGTTCGACTCGGGTTCTCGGGGGATGGCAGGGTGACGGTCTCGTATCGCTTCGCGGAACAGCATCGAAATAAGCGACGGAGGCGCGATGGTCTCGAATATGCAGGATGAGTCTACCGCTTTGGGGTACACTACGCTTCCTCGCGGGAAGGCGATGGATTCAGGTGGACGGCGGGCAAAAACCCACGTTCCAGCGAATGGAAAAAAGTCCATGTTTGAGTCCATTCCCAATGCGGGAATATCGTAACCCTTTTAAAATCAAAGAACTACGGCTCATGTGGAATTCCTCCGTCTTCCGTCCTCTCGAATTTCTGCCCTCTGACACCGAAGCGACGACTGACATGCCGCCCTCTCCAGGCGTGGCCTTCCGTCCAGAGGCCAGAAAAATCGGGCCTTGGGTTTCCTCCGTCTTCCGTCCTCTCGAATTTCTGTCCTCTGATATCGAAGCGATGATCGACACGCCGCCCTCTCCAGGCGCAGCCTTCCGTCCAGAGGCCAGAAAAACCGGGCGCTGGTTTTCTCTGTCTTCCGTCCTCTCGAATTTCTGTCCTCTGATACCGACATGCCGGCCTCTTTGAGCATGGCGCTGGCGGCGGTGGCGGGCGTCGCGCTCGACCGCTCGTTCGGCGAGATGTCCCGCGCTCATCCGCTGCCGGTTTTCGGCAGACTGGCGGACGCGCTCGAACGGGCGGCCAACCGCGGCGCCTGGCGACGCCTGAACGGGGTCTGCGCCTGGACGCTGGCCGTCGCCCCGTGGGCGGCGCTGGCCGGCTGGCTGCGCGGAAAAGGCTTCGCCGGCTGGCTGCTCGATGTGCTGCTGCTTTATCTGGCGCTCGGCGGGCGCAGTCTGGCCGAACACGCCGGGCGCGTCCTGGACGATTTGCGGGCCGGCGATCTGCCCGCGGCGCGCGCGCACGTCGGCTGGATCGTCTCGCGCGATACGGCATCGCTCGACGAATCCGGCGTCGCCACGGCTTGCGTCGAATCGGCGCTTGAAAACGGCAACGACGCCGTGTTCGGCGCGCTCTTCTGGTTCGCCCTGCTCGGCGGGGCGGGGGCCGTGCTGTTCCGGCTCACCAATACGCTCGACGCGATGTGGGGCTACAAGAACGAGCGTTTTCTGCGTTTCGGCTGGGCGGCGGCGCGTATCGACGACCTGCTCAATTACGTTCCGGCGCGGCTGACGGCGCTTTCCTACGCGCTGTTCGGCAATACCCGCGCCGCGCTGGCCTGCTGGCATCGGCAGGCGCCGGCATGGGAGAGTCCGAACGCCGGGCCGGTGATGGCCGCCGGCGCGGGCAGCCTGGGACTCGTACTGGGCGGCCCCGCGATCTATCACGGCCAGGTCGAGGCGCGTCCGGCGCTCGGCGAGGGACGCGCGCCGATCTCTGGCGACATTGCGCGCGCGCTATCCCTGGTGCGGCGCGGCATCGCGCTGTGGCTGGCGGCATTTCTGGTGATCGGAGCGCTGAATGCTTGAACACGGCGGGCGCCTGCGGCGAGCGGCGCGTGACTACGGCATCCCGCTGGCGGACTGGCTGGATCTGTCGACGGGCATCAACCCGGAGATGTATCCGCTTCCGGCGATCGATCCCTTGGCCTGGCAACGTCTGCCGGAGGACGACGATGGCCTGGAGGCCGCCGCCGCGGCCTATTACGGCAACGATCGGCTGTTGGCCCTGCCGGGGTCGCAGGCGGCGATCCAGTCGCTGCCCCGGCTGTTCAGACCGATGACCGTGGCCTGCGTTTCGCCGCTCTATGATGAACATCCATACGCTTGGGAGCGCGCCGGCCACAAGTTGCGCCGCCTGCCTTCGCTGCGTCACGCCCTGTCGGCCGCGACGCCGGTGGTGCTGTTGTGCAATCCGAACAATCCGACGGCAGAATGCGTCCCGCGCGACGTCCTGCTCGACGCCGCCGGCCAGTTGCGGCAACGCGGCGGCCATCTGATCGTCGATGAGGCTTTTGCCGACGCCGCGCCGGAAAACACCCTGACCGCGCTGGCCGGGCGCGATACGGCGCCGAATCTGATCGTGCTGCGTTCGCTCGGCAAGTTCTTCGGGCTGGCCGGCGCGCGTGTCGGCTTCATCCTTGCCGCCGCCGATGAACTCGACCGGCTGCGCGAGATGATCGGCCCGTGGAGCATCGCGCATCCCTCGCGCCACGTGGCGCGGCGGGCGCTGGCGGACACGGCGTGGCAGAGCGTGATGCGGGAGAAGCTGGCGCTCGCCTCGCAAAGGCTGGCGTCCATGCTGGCGCCGCTCGGCGCGGTACGGCGAACCGCCTTGTTCTGTACCGTCGGAGGAGAAAAAGCGCCGCTGCCCGTCGCTGCGCTGGCCGAGCGTTTCGCGCGGCGCGGCATCCTCGTCCGCCGCTTCGATCCGCACGGCCTGTTGCGTTTCGGGCTGCCCGGCGACGAGTCCGGCTGGCGCCGTCTCGAAGCCGCCGTCGCCGAACGATGAACGCACGACCCATCAGCGAAAATCCATGCGCTCGAAGAACAAAAACCGGAGAATGGCGGACCGCCCGAAGGGCCGCCGCCTGTCCCTCTGTCTTCTGTCTTCCATCCTCTGTCTCCTGACCCCTGCGTTGGCCGAAGTCGCCGTGACCGACGGCACTGGCGCCACCGTCCGCCTAAAAGAACCGGCGCAGCGCATCATCACCCTGGCGCCGCACCTGGCGGAAACGCTGTTCGCCGCCGGCGCCGGCGACAGGCTGGTCGGAACCGTCGATTACAGCGAT
>JAITAJ010000238.1 GCA_031284185.1 Accumulibacter sp.
GCCCCCGAGCGTTCCACGCCGGCGCCGACCGGCGCCGCACACCTATCTGTCTTCTGTCCTCTCCAACCTCTGTCCTCTGACCCCGAGCGTTCCACTCCGGCGCCGACCGGCGCCGCAAATCTATCTGTCTTCTGTCCTCTCCAACCTCTGTCCTCTGAAACTCTGTCTTCTCAAACCGCTGTCTTCTGAAACTCTGTCTTCTCAAACCTCTGTCTTCTGAAACTCTGTCTTCTCTAACCGCTGTCTTCTGAAACTCTGTCCTCTCAAACCGCTGTCCTCTGAAACGCCTGTTGCCTCAAGGCGTGGTCGATGAGTACCAGCGCGAGCATCGATTCGGCGATCGGCGTCGCCCGGATGCCTACGCAGGGGTCATGACGCCCGCGCGTTTCCACCATGACCGGCCGCCCTTGCGAATCGATCGACCGCCGCGCGAGCCGGATGCTCGGTGTCGGCTTGACGGCCAGACGGACGACGATTTCCTGCCCCGTGGAAATTCCTCCGAGTATCCCGCCGGCATGGTTGGAAAGAAAGCCTTCCGGGGTCATTTCGTCGCCGTGCTCGCTGCCCTTCTGGGTGATACAGGCAAAACCGGCGCCGATTTCCACGCCCTTGACCGCGTTGATCCCCATCATCGCGTGAGCGATGCAGGCGTCCAGACGATCGAAGACCGGCTCGCCCCAGCCCACGGGCACGCCACGCGCGACCACGCTGATCCCGGCGCCGACCGAGTCGCCCGATCGACGCAAGGCGTCCATGTATTCTTCGAGCCGCGGCACGATCGCGGCGTCCGGCGCGAAGAATGGATTCCGGTCGATCTGCGCCGGGTCGACGAAGGGAATCTCGATCGCGCCAAGCCGATTCATCCAGCCCTGGATGCTCACGCCATGACGTTCTCCGAGCCATTTTCGGGCAATGGCGCCCGCCGCCACGCGCGCCGCCGTCTCGCGCGCCGACGCGCGCCCGCCGCCACGATGATCACGGATGCCGTATTTCCGCGCGTAGGTATAGTCGGCATGCCCCGGACGGAACGTTTGGGCAATGTCGGCATAATCCGCGCCGCGCTGATCCTGATTGCGGATGAGCAGGCCGATCGGCGTCCCCGTCGTCCTTCCTTCAAACACGCCGGAAAGTATCTCGACCGTGTCCGGCTCGCGGCGCTGCGTCACGTGCCGCGACGTTCCCGGCCTGCGCCGGTCCAGTTCCGGCTGGATGTCCGCCGCGCACAGCCCAAGCCCCGGCGGACAGCCGTCGACCACGCAGCCGATGGCCGGGCCGTGCGATTCGCCAAAGGAAGTGACGGTGAACAGGCTTCCGAATGTATTCCCTGCCATGATCTTCCGGGCCGGATAAAATGAGCGTGAAGTCTAGCACAAAGGCATTCGGCCCCATCGAGGAAATACCGCCATGCGCAATGCGTCGAAACCGCCGCCGAAACCTCGGCCAGCCAACGAGCGACGAGAGAACGGATCGTCCCTTCCCGGCCCGTCGCGCCAGCCGGACCGGCGTTGGCAACGGACCGCGCGCTACGGCTGGGACAAGGGCGGGGCGCGCGGCGGGCGAAAATAGAAAGGGCGTAATTCCGGGAAAACGGATCACTCCGAAACGACGCTCCCTGTCGGCGGATGAAAAAAAAGCCGGCATTCCGCCGGCTCAAAGGCATGAAAATGAGTGTTCAGCGCCCTCCTCCATAGATTTGGTCGAAGGTTCCGCCATCGGCGAAGTGGGTTTTCTGCGCCTTGTCCCAACCGCCGAAGACTTCGTCGATGGTAATCAGATTGACCCGGGAAAACTGATCGGCATACTTCGCCGCAATCTTCTCGTCACGGGGCCGGTAGTAGTTCTTGGCGGCAATTTCCTGTGCCTGCGTCGAGTAGAGGTATTCCAGATACGCTTCCGCCTGCTTGCGCGTGCCGCGCTTATCGACCGTTTTGTCGACCACCGATACCGGCGGTTCGGCGAGAATCGACAGGGAGGGGGTAACGATGTCGAATTTCCCCGGCCCGAGTTCCTTGATCGCCAGGAAGGCTTCGTTTTCCCAGGCCAGCAGCACGTCGCCGATGCCGCGCTCGGTGAAGGTCGTCGTCGAACCACGCGCGCCGGAGTCGAGGACCTTGACGTTCTTGAACAGCTTGCCGACGAATTCCTTGGCCTTCTCTTCACTGCCGCCCGGTTGCCTCAGCGCGAAGGCCCAGGCGGCCAGATAGTTCCAGCGCGCGCCGCCGGAAGTCTTGGGATTCGGAGTGATGATGCCGATGTCCGGTTTGATGAGGTCGTCCCAGTCCTCGATCTGCTTGGGGTTGCCCTTGCGCACCAGGAAAACGATGGTCGAGGTGTAGGGCGAGGCGTTCTGCGGCAGACGCTTCTGCCAGTCCTCGGGAATCAGTTTTTTCTCGGCCAGCGCGTCAACGTCGTAGGCCAGTGCCAGGGTGATGACGTCGGCCTCCAGACCGTCGATGACCTTGAGCGCCTGCTTGGCCGAACCGCCGTGCGACTGCTTGACGCTGATCTTTTCTCCGGTCTTGCCCTCCCAATATTTGACGAACGCCGCGTTATATTCCTGATAAAGCTCGCGCGTCGGGTCGTAAGAGACGTTGAGCAAGGAGGTTTCGGCCCACGCCGAACCGGCCCCGACGCCAAACATCAATCCCAGCGCAAAACCGCCGAACAATTTTCGGATCATCATCGTGCACTTCCTTTCCTGGAAAAAGAATCTGCACTCTAGAAACTTCTCCGCCCTTTTCCAACGAATGAATTCCTATTTGTTTATGCACGCCTCAGGCATAACTTTATATTCGTTCCTTATTATGCTGGGTATGTATCGTCGCGAGTCGCCGGGTTTCCGGGGTTTCATGGGTTCTCCGAAAAGGGAATTTTCCGCGCGACCGGCCCATCGCCGCCATGAGACATTCGCCAGGAGTGGGCGAATTCCGGAATCATCGGAAGGCTCGGTCCATCACGCCGCCGGCGCGACTCCGATGATTTCGATCCGCGCTGAACCAGCGCCGTGAGCGCCAGCCCATTGGCTCATTCGTCCCCGGACACGGCTCGTCTTTCCCCTCCACTCTTCCGCCGAATATGCTACGCTTGACCATGAAATCGGATGAGAGGAGAAAGCGAATCATGGACTTTGCCCGCACGATGAAAGAGAAGGCGAAAGCATTGCAGAAGCGGATCGTGTTGCCGGAAGGCGGCGAGGAGCGCACGATCGCGGCGGCGGTCGAGCTGGTCAGGCAGCGCTACGCAAAGGAGGTGACGCTGCTGGCGACTCGGGATGAGGTCGTGAGGAACGCCGGGGGCGCGGATTTGAGCGGCATCACGATCATCGATCCCGAGACCTCGGAGTGGCTGCCGGAGTTCGCCGGGGAATACCATCGGATTCGCAAGCACAAGGGCATGACGCCGGAGCAGGCCGCCAAGGAGATTCGGCATTTCATGCGATTCGGCGCGATGATGCTGCGGCTCGGGAAAGCGGACGCGCTGGTTTCGGGCGCGCGTTCCCCGACCGCCGACGTGCTGCGGGCGGGGCTTACGATCATCGGCACCGCGAGCGGCATCAGAACGGCGTCTTCCTGTTTCATCATGGACACGCACGATGAAAAATGGGGCGCGGGCGGACTCCTGGGGTTCGCGGACTGCGCGGTGATTCCCGTGCCGACTTCCGAGCAGCTTGCCGACATTGCCGTTGCTTCGGCCGCGACCTTCAAGTCGCTGGTGGGCGCCGAACCCGTGCTTGCGATGCTGTCGTTCTCGACCAAGGGTTCGGGCGGCGACCACGAAAACGTGCTCCGCGTTCAGGAAGGCGTCAGACTCGCAAGGCAGAAGGCGCCGGACCTTCTGCTCGACGGCGAGCTTCAGGCGGATGCCGCCCTGATTCCTGCGATCACCGAGAAAAAAGCGCCGGGCAGTCCGGTCACGGGGAAGGTCAATACGATCGTGTTTCCCGATCTGGGCGCGGGCAATATCGGCTACAAACTCGTGCAGCGTCTCGCCGGCGCCGATGCGTTCGGACCGTTCCTGCAAGGGTTCGCAAAGCCCATCAGCGACCTGTCGCGTGGCTGCTCGATCGAAGACATCATCACCACGTCCTGCGTCACCATGGTGCAGTCGGCGGGGTAGTTGCCGGCATGACGGACGGAAGGGAAACCGCTTGACTCCGGTTTCCCCGATGTTCGGGGCCTTTTCGCCGACCTGGCGGATACGTCACCGCGCGACGAATCGTTCCGTTTTCCGTCTGCTGTCTTCCGTCATCCCTTGGTCGCCCAAGTGGTCATCTGGGGAATGTAGGTAACCATCATCAGCACAATGAGCATCACGCCGATGAAGGGCAGGATAGCCGTACTCAGGCGGGCGAGCGGAACCTTGGAAACATTGCTTGATACGTAAAGCGCCGTACCCACCGGCGGGGTCAGAAGGCCGATCGTAAGGTTGATCACCATCAGCAGCCCGAATTGGGTGAGGTTTACGCCCAGCGACTGCGCAACCGGGACGAGTACCGGCACCAGCAGGATGATGGCGGGACCGCTGTCCAGAAACATGCCCACGACCATCAGCAGGAGGTTTATCAGCAGCAGGATTACGTATTTGTTGCTGGAAATGCTCAGAATCGCGTCACTGATCTGCTGGGGAATCTGTTCGCTGGCCAGAAGCCAACCAAACAAGGAGGCGGTCGCGATCAGAAAACTGATCACCGCCGTATTTGCCGTGGCGCTACTCAGTATTTCAGGAAAGCTGCTCCAGTCCAGTTCCTTGTATACGAATTTGCCAATCAGGAAAGCGTATACCGCGGCAACCACGCCACCTTCGGTCGGAGTAAAAACTCCCATCCGGATTCCGACGATGATAATGACCGGCATCATCAGCGCCCAAATCGACTCCCGGAAAGATGCCCAGCGTTGTGCTCCACTCATGGGCGGTTCCGTCGGGTAGCCGCGCTTCGTGGCAAGAATATGGGACACCAGCATGAAGCCCAGCGCGATCAGCGCACCGGGCAGGAACCCAGCGACGAACAGATCGCCGATCGAACTGCCCGAAGAAACACCGTAAAGAATCATCGCGATGCTGGGCGGGATGATCAGCCCGATGCTGCCGGAGGCCGCGACCAAAGCTGCGGAGAACGGCGTGTGATAGCCGCGTTTGCTCATTTCCGGGACCATGATCGTTCCGATGGCCGCCGTATCGGCGACGCCCGATCCCGAGATGCCGCCCATGATCACCCCGGCAATCGCGACGACGTGAGCCAGCGCTCCTTTCAGGCTGCCGACGAGCGACAAGGCGAATCGGATGATCCGGCTGGTGATGCCCCCTTTTTCCATCAGCGAGCCGGCAAGCATGAAGAATGGTATCGCCATCAGCGCGAAGGAATCGACGCCGGCGAACATACGCTGAACCACGACCTGCATGGGATAATCCGCCACGAAGTACATGGCGGCCAAGGAGGCGATCCCCAACACGAACGAAATCGGCACTCCAATTGCCACCAGGATGATGAACACACCGAACAGAACTGTGGTCATGGTATCAGCGCCTTACAAAGACATCTTCGTAGATATTCTTCATCAGGTAGAAAAAGATCAGTCCGCCTCCGACAGGGAGCACAACGTAAACGTAGTGCATGGGTAATTGCATCGCGGCACTTACCTGTTGCGATCCTCTCATAACGAATCTGTATCCACCGTAAATCAGAACTCCCGTGAAAATCATCATCGAGACGTAGCTGATTACCAGGCATGACTTCTGGATACAGCCCGGAAATTTGATCACAAACATGTCAAGCGATACGTGAAGCCTGTTTCTTACGGCAATTGCCGAACCGATGAAAGTCATCCATACGAAAAGATAGCGCCCGATCTCTTCAGACCAGGAAAGTGAATTGGAAAAGGCGTAGCGCGCAACGACCTGCAAAAAGATGATCGCCACCATCGCCAACATCAACAGAAAGCAAACGATCTTCAGGAACTTATAGAGCACGGCTTCCATTTGATTCCCTCTCTTGCATTGGCGGCCCTTCGCATTCCGGCCTGCAAGCTCCGGCGCGAAGGGAAGCGTTCATTTTTGGAGCACTCCCACTTCAAAAGCGCTTCGGCGACCACGAGACCGAGCGCCCGTTACGGAAACGCGATTCATCTGCGCCACCGAACGCCAGAGCGCGCTTGCACTCTGGCGAATGCCTTTCGATGGATGATGCGAAAGTTGAAATGCTCTAATTGCTACCCGCTTCGATGATCTCGTTGTAGATATCGATCCCGTATTTCTCGGCGAACTGCTTGTGCGTCTTCCGCGCGACCTTCGCCCATTCCGCCGTATCCGGCTCAGTGACCTTCATCCCCTTGGCTTGCAGCTCCTTGAAGATTTCATCGGTCTTGTCGAATACCAGATTATTCTCATATCCGGTCGCTTCAGTGGCAGCTTCCCTGATCGCCTTCTGATGATCCGGACTCAGTTTCGTCCAGGTCTTGTCACTCATCGCGAGGATCACGTATTCATATTTGTGCTTGGTGAGCGCGAGATATTTCTGTACCTCGTAAATTTTTCCGGCATAAATATAGGGAATCGGATTTTCCTGCGCTTCGATCACATTCTGTTGCAGACTGGTGTAAACCTCGCCCCAGGCCATGGGTGTGGGGTTGGCTCCCATTTCCTTCCAGGCGGCAACCATCGGCGGAATCTCCGGAACGCGGATCTTGATGCCTTTGATGTCGGCCAATGTATTGATCGGCTTGTTCGTCGTCAGATGACGCGGACCACGCTCCCAGAACGACAATCCACGGATGCTCGAACTTTTCAGCAACTTTTCCAACAGCGTTTCACCGACCGGCCCATAAATGATTTTGCGAAGATGTTCCTCGCTATTGAACAGATATGGCATTTCCATGATCTGCAGGGACGGTTCAAAATTTCCCAATACACCGGCGATCAGCGCAAAATCGACCGATCCCATCTGCAAGCCTTCGGCCATGTCGCGGTCATTACCGATCGTGGAATTGGGAAACAGCCGGATTTTGACCTCACCCTTTGTCTTGGCATCCACCAATTCGGCAAATTTCGCGGCTCCCAAGTGCCAGAGGTCAGTTTCGCTTTGGATATGCCCGAGTTTAAGCGTCACTGACTTCGCAGGTTCAGCGGCAATACAAGTCATTACGGTAAACATGCAACCCAGCAGGAACACGGTGAATTTTTTCATGACTACTCCCTTAGATTGATATTGATAAAAACAAGCTCCGTGACCAATACCGGCCATTTCGCTTTCGACAACACTCGACTTTCCCGAGTATCGACTCCGGACGTCCTAGAGTTCGATCATTACCTTGACGACATCTTCCTTTTTCTGGCTGAGAATGTCCAAACCTTCCTGTGTATGGTCGATATCCATCGTCTGGGTGATGAAGTCCGTCAAATCGAGACCGCTATTGATCATATCGGCTGCCTCCCTGAAATCGTTCGTGGCATAGGTCATGGACCCATACATCGTCTGCTCGTTGAAGACGATCTGGTATGAATAAAATGGGATTTTTTCGGTGATCATGGCGATGACGCCAATCTCCCCGTGTTTTCTGACACATGCCGACGCCTGATCGAGAATGTTGGCGGCGCCGGCCGCAACCAGCGCCAGATCGGCCCCCTTGCCGCCGGTGAGTTTCTTGACTGCATCGACGACATCGGTTTCGAGCGGATCGAGCGCGAGCGTCGCGCCGCTTTTAATTGCCATGTCGAGGTTGAAGCGCGCCGTGTCGGTACAGACGATCTTTCTGTAACCCAAGTGTTTCGCCACCACCAGGCAAAGCAGGCCAATAGTCCCAGCGCCAAGGATTACCACGCAATCCTTTTCTTTCACGGTCGCCCGGCGCAACGCCCGTACGGCCACCGCCAGCGGCTCGATCATCGTACCCATCTCGTAGCTGACGGCATCGTTCAGTTTGTAAACCGTCTTCTCGGGCGCATTGAAATACTGAACGAAGACCCCGATCCACTTGGCGGTCCCCGGCACGACCTTGCTGGAACACAAATTCACCAGTCCCTGCCGGCAGAAATCGCACTCGCGACATCCATACTGCGGTTCGACGGTGACCCGGTCACCCAGTCTGATGTCTCGGACATCCTTGCCGATCTCGACGACGTCGCCCGCGATCTCGTGTCCGAGGATGGCAGGCGGCTTGCGAAAGGCATGGGTTCCCCGGAATAAATGCAGATCGGAGCCGCACACACCAACCGTCCGTACCCTGATGAGAACCTCATCATCCCTGATCGAAGGTCTTTCGATTTCCTCGATCGACACCTTTCCCACGTCTGTTACAAAAGCGGCCTTCATTTTCATTCACGCATCCCCTTCGGCAAATGAACGCCCGTCAGTCACATCCACATGCAGGAAAGCACGCAACCCATCTCGACACCAGACCTTTCGACACAGGGAATCACATGCGGGAATCACATGCGTTTACCGACAAGCCATCATATCTGTAATACGTAATAATATATCTTTTAGATGTGATCACAGCGTTTTTTCGTATAGAATCACGAATCCGAGAAAATTTCAAGGCCAAAGGACGAAATAATTTATGGCGCGCAGCGCCGGTCGCTGGACTGCCGTCTGTTAAAGTGACTACATATACCTGATATTTTTCATCACCATGATTCACGAACTGGTCACGCCTTTACAGCGGCAAACCTTGAGCGCCAACGTTTATGAACAGCTCAAGGATATCCTGATGTCCGGGAAGATGATGCCGGGGCAACAACTGTCCCTGCGTTCGACCGCCGATGCGCTGAATGTGAGCGTCATGCCGGTGCGCGAGGCGACACAGCGGCTCGTCGCCGAAAATGCGCTTGAGATCGGGCCAAGCCGCATGATTCGCGTGCCCATGATGACAGAAAGTCAGTTCCGGGAAATCACGAGCATCCGCATCAATCTCGAAGGGTTTGCCACGGAACAGGCCTGCAAGCACATCAACGAGGACTACCTGGCCGATATCGAAACTCTCGATTCCGCTTTTGACAAGGAATTGAACCAGGAAAATCCGGACAGCACCAAGTTGATCAGCATCAACAAGGATCTGCACTTCGCCATCTACAAGGCCTCGGAAATGCCAATGCTCCTTCAGTTGATCGAAGCGTTGTGGTTACGCATCGGCCCTATCCTGAACTACGATCTGCGCTCCGGTTCAAAGCGGCTTGAAACCCGGGCGATCGCCGATCACCATACGCGGCTCGTGAAGACCCTGAGCCACCACAGCAAACTGATCAAGGCGCTGAAAGCGAGAGACGTGGAAGCGGCCAAGGCGGCGCTGCACAGCGACATCGAAACGGCGACGGAATTCATCATCTTTTCGGGCACGCTCCCCGCCGTCGACCAGACGCCGCCGTGATCCCATCCGAAAGGCGAAGAACCGGGGGCCGTCCGCCCTTCGTCTTCTGATCAGCGCCTGGCGAGGATATCGCGGGTGTCGCGCGCGATCACCAGTTCCTCGTTGGTCGGCACGACCAGCACCTTGATCGGCGAATCGGCGGTGGATATCACGACTTCGCCGCCGCGCGCCTCGTTGGCCTTGGCATCCAGCCTGATGCCGAGCATGGTCAGCCGCTCGACGACCGAGGCCCGGAACACGACGTCATTTTCTCCGATACCGCCGGTAAACACGATGGCGTCGACGCGCCCCAATTCGATGGCATAGGCACCGACGTACTTGAGCACGCGGTGACGCAACACGTCGATGGCCAGCCTGGCGCGGGCATTGCCTTCCGCGGCGGCCTTGTGCAGATCGCGCATGTCGGAACTGACGCCGGAAATGCCCAGCAACCCGGATTTCTTGTTCAGGGCGTCGTCGATGTCGGCAAACGACATATCGACGTTGGCCGAAAGATAGCTCGAAATGCCGGCGTCGACGTCGCCGCAGCGCGTGCCCATGACGACCCCTTCGAGCGGAGTCATGCCCATGCTGGTATCGAAGGATTTGCCGTTCCTGACCGCGGTGAACGACGAGCCGTTGCCCATGTGGCAGGTGATGCAGTTGAATTCGTCGCTGGCGATACCGAGTATCCGGGCCGCGCGTTCGGAAACGAAGCGATGCGAGGTGCCGTGGAAACCGTAACGGCGCACGTGATGCTTCTCGTACCACTCGTAGGGCAGCGCATAGACGTAAGATTCCGGCGGCATGGTGGCGTGAAACGAGGTATCGAACACGCCGACGTTCGGAACGCCGGGCAAGGCCCGGCGCATGGCCTCGATGCCGGTGATGTTGGGCGGATTGTGCAGCGGCGCGAGCGGAATGTTCTCCTTGAGCGCTTCGATCACCGCTTCCGTGATCAGCACCGAACCCGTGAATTTTTCGGCGCCATGCACGACGCGGTGGCCGATGGCGGCGATGTCCGACAGCGCCTCGATGACCCCGGTTCGCGGATCGATCAACTTGTTCAGGACTTTCTTGATGGCCGCCTCATGGTCGGCGATATCCGCCGTTTCCCTGACTTTCCCGCCCTTGGCCGGCTCGTAGATCAGCACCGAGTCCCTCATGCCGATGCGCTCGACCAGACCCGCCGCCACCCGACGCTCGTCGCACATGTCGAGCAACTGATACTTGAACGACGAACTGCCGCAATTCAAAACGAAGACGAACATCATTTTTCTCCCGAACCAAGCAAGAGGACATCGGAAAACATCGCGCCGGAAAACATCGTCATCGCGCCCGGCGCCCGTCATCCGGCAGACGTCCGGCGCGTCCATCGACGGCCGTCCCGCGAATCGACACCACGAAATTCTACGCCCAATTTTTGCCGCCCACGCCTCGCCGCCCGCGCCGACGCCGTTTTTTCCCCGCCCGCGTCTTTCTGGCGCAATTACATGATTCAACAGCTTTTTTGGTCGGCTGAAGCGAAAAAACAACTAAATATGGCGTTTTTCTTGCATTCCACCACTATATATAGTAAATTCAGTCCTTGTCCGATTTTTCACATTCCATGACGCGCAACTCGTTTCCCTCCTCTGATTCCGGCATCGGAGACACTCCGGCGACGCTGAAATCGGACAGGCAAGGTCTCATCATGGACACGCGCCAAGAAAGGTAAACCATGAGTCAGAACACGCAGCAGCTCTCCCTGGCCACGATCGCGGAAGTTCCCGAAATCGTTCCGCTGGCGGTACAGGAAATCGCCACCGAGGTTCTCATCGAAAAATATGCCAAGGGACCGGAAACCAGTGTTCACGACGTGCGCCGCCGCATCGCCAACGCGCTGGCCGCCAAGGAGGATGAAAAACATCGCGCGAAATGGGAAGAGCGTTTTCTTTGGGCGCAGGAAAACGGCTTCGTTCCGGCGGGCCGGATCAATTCCGCCGCCGGCACCACGCTGGCCGCCACCCTGATCAACTGTTTCGTGCAGCCGGTGGGCGATTCCATCGTCGAAATCGTCGATGGACGGCCGGGCATCTACAGCGCCCTCGCGGAAGCCGCCGAAACCATGCGTCGCGGCGGCGGCGTGGGTTACGACTTTTCCTCGATCCGTCCGCACGGCGCGCAGGTCAAGGGCACGCAGTCGCGCGCCTCGGGGCCGGTGTCGTACATGCGCGTGTTCGACCGTTCGTGCGAGACGGTCGAATCCGCCGGCGCGCGCCGCGGCGCGCAGATGGGCGTGTTGCGCTGCGATCATCCCGACGTCGAGCTGTTCATCCACGCCAAGGACAGGGGCGATCTATCCAACTTCAACATTTCCATCGCCGTCTCCGATGCCTTCATGCAGGCGGTCGACAAGGATGGCGAGATCGAGCTTTGCCATCGCGCCGAACCCAGCGCCGACATCCGGCTTGGCGGCGCCTATCGGCGCGACGACGGCATGTGGGTTTACCGCAAGATGCGCGCGCGCGATCTGTGGGATCAGGTGATGAAGTCGACCTACGATCACGCCGAGCCGGGAATCCTCTTCCTCGACCGCATGAACAAAGACAACAACCTCAATTACTGTGAAGTCATCGAAGCCACCAATCCCTGCGCCGAACAACCGCTGCCGCCCTATGGCTGCTGCTGTCTCGGCTCGGTCAACCTGACGCTGTTCGTGCGCCGTCCTTTCTCCAACCAGGCCGAATTCGACTTCGACGCCTTTGGCGAAGTGATCAAGGTCTCCCAGCGCATGCTCGACAATGTTCTCGACGTGACGGCCTGGCCGCTCGAACGCCAGCGCAAGGAAGCGGCCAACAAGCGGCGCGTGGGCCTGGGCTTCACCGGCCTGGGCGACATGCTGTGCATGTTGGGTCTGCGCTACGACCGCCCGGAAGCCACCGCGATGGCCGCCCGGATATCCGAACGCATGCGCGACGCCGCCTATCTCGCTTCGATCGAACTGGCCAGGGAGCGCGGCGCCTTCCCGTTGTTCAACGCCGAGCTGTACCTGTCCGGCGGCAACTTCGCTTCGCGCCTGCCGTCCGACATCAAGGTGGAAATTCGCAGGCACGGCATCCGCAATTCGCATCTTCTATCCATCGCGCCGACCGGCACCATCTCGCTGGCCTTCGCCGACAACGCCAGCAACGGCATCGAACCGCCCTTCTCCTGGACCTACAGCCGGAAAAAGCGCATGGTCGACGGAACCATCAAGGAATACGCGGTCGAAGACTACGCCTGGCGCCTGTACCGGCACCTGGGCGGCGACGTCGAGAACCTGCCCGACTATTTCGTGAGCGCGCTGGAAATCTCGGCCGAAGCGCACAAGAACATGGTCGCCGCCGTCGCCCCCTACATCGACACCTCGATCTCAAAGACGGTCAATGTTCCCGCCGACTATCCCTACGAGGACTTCCAGGACCTCTACATGAGCGCCTGGAAATCCGGCCTCAAGGGGCTGGCCACCTACCGCCCCAACAGCGTGCTCAGCGCCGTGCTCTCCGTCGAACCGCCCAAGCAGACCGAGGAAAGGAAGCAGCCGCAGGATTTCGTCAGCGGCGACGCCAACCGCCGCCTGTCGATCAAGAACCTGTCGGCTCCGGTTCTGGCCAGCCTGCGCTGGCCGGGCCGTCCGGAGCTGCCCGAAGGCAACATGGCGTGGACCTACATGATCGACCACGGTCACGGCAAGTTCGCCCTGTTCGTCGGTCACGTCGACCAGGAAGGCCATCCCTGGCCGTTCGAAGCCTGGGTCAACGGCCCGGCGCAGCCGCGCGGACTCGGCGCCGTGGCGAAGACGCTGTCGATGGACATGCGGGCCAACGATCACGGCTGGCTCAGGCTCAAGCTCGAATCGCTGGCCAGGACGCCCGACGGCGAAGGCTTCGACATGCCGTTTCCGCCGCATGGCGAGAGGAAGCGTATGCCCTCGGTCGTCTCCGCCGTGGCCCGCCTGATCGAATACCGGGTCGAGCAGTTGGGCGCGTTCAATAATGAAGGCCCGACGCCGGTACTCGACGCGCTGTTCAGCCTGAAGGAGCCGAAGACCGGGACCGACGGCACCCTGTCCTGGACGGTCGACGTGCTCAATCCGGCGACGGGTGAGGACTTCGTTCTCGGCCTCAAGGAAATCACCCTGCCCGACGGCGTCACGCGGCCGTATTCGGTGTGGCTCGCCGGCAACTATCTGCGCGCCCTCGATGGGCTGACCAAGCTCCTGTCGCTCGACATGCGCGTGCTCGATCCCGCCTGGATCGGCATGAAGCTCAGGAAGCTGCTCGAATATCCCGAGCCGCTCGGCGATCTCATGGCCTTCGTTCCCGGCACGCGCCGGCAGCGGACCTACCCGTCGACCGTGGCCTACATCGCCAGCCTGATCATTCATCGTTACGTCATGCTCGGCATCCTCGACGAAAACGGCTTCCCGCTGCAACAGATGGGCATTCTCGAAGCGCCGGACAGCAAGACCGCGCCCAAGCCGACCGCCGGGAAACTGTGTGGCGAGTGCGGCAATTTCACCATGATCCGCAAGGACGGCTGTGATTTCTGCACCGCTTGCGGCGCGGTGGGAACTTGCGGGTGACTTCGATGGAATCGGCCTGCGCCCTTTTGTTCTAACCTTTTTTGTCCAGGCGCTCACTAAAATAGTTACGCGCGACAGCCAGTGCCGGTAGTGTAAAAGGGGTAATGCTGAAAAGGTAGGGCTTGCCGCGCAGCCGGGTCGAATTCGGTCTTGGGAGGCTCGTAGAGGCGTTTTCCAGGGGCTGTGTTATCATTCTTAGCTTTAGTTTTTTTCCGAACGGCCCTTGTATTCCGTGATCGTCGACCTTCATTCTCATTCCCGGGTTTCGGACGGCTTATTATCGCCGGCCGACGTAGCGCGGCGGGCGGCAGTCAATGGTGTCGGCATGTTGGCGCTGACTGATCACGATGAGACGAGTGGGTTGTCCCAGACCCGGGCGGTAGCTGAACGAGCGGGCATACGCTTCATCGATGGGG
>JAITAJ010000370.1 GCA_031284185.1 Accumulibacter sp.
GGAATGAAGGACAGTCAGGTGATCGTGGCCATCAACAAGGACCCCGACGCCCCGATATTCCAGGTGGCCGATTACGGACTCGTCGCCGATCTGTTCGACGCCGTTCCGGCCTTGACCGCGGCGATCAGAGGGGTGCAGAGGATGGAAGATGGGACAGGGGACGTTTCAGAAAACGGAAAAAATCATACGCCAAGCCTAGGCTGAGGCGGGTACCCAGCGGTAAAGCGTCGGGATGGATACGCCGAGGTTTTTGGCCACGTCCTTGAGTGGAACGCCACTGGCCAGCCGTCTCTTGGCAGATTCGATCTTGCCGTCAGTCATTTATTTTCGAGAATTGTAATGCCTTGATTTCCCGTGCCATTGTCATTTTCAGAAGACGGCTGCACAAAATTCGGAAGTCGGTAACACATCAGGCACACGGGGTATGACTTTTCTGGGAGTCGGTGTGTCCCCACTTGCCTTAGGCTGGACTGAGTAATGACGACTTCATGCTCCTGTTAGCAACGAGCGCCTCCACTCGCTGAGTGCTATTGCCGTGGATGTCTCCAGCCACTCCGCAAATCTCTTCTCGGTGGTCTCGAATGACTCGGCATAGTTAAACTGAAAGAGTTCAGTGGCCGCTGGATGCAACGCAACGGGCTCGGTGCCGCCTTCCTCCTTTCGGGCCTTCACGTAGGTAAATGCTGACGCTGCAAGGATTCCCGTGTCACCAGTGCCGTAACCGTGGAAACTGACCACATAATCAAACTCTTGATCTGTAGTCAGCGTGACTCGAACCCACGCGCGGAATCGCTCGAAGTTAGCAAAATAACCAAAGTGGTTTGCAACTTCCACGATCTGCTTCTGGAAATAGTGGCGTTGATTGGATTCGTTATCAGCATGATTTGAACGAGCCTGGTACTGAGGGTTAGGCTGCCGCGGAGTGAGTGGCCGAAGTTGAGAATCAAGGCTTGAGGCAAGCTCGCGAAACTTTTGTTCGGCGTGTTTGAACAGTTTCCCCGCATGATCGTACACCACAGATACCTTCTGCTGCTCTTCAGCAAACCTATTACGCAATACCTCCAAGGCGGACGCAACGATTTGGTCAGCATATTTGCTCTGCTGAACCTGCTGTTCCAGGCCCAATGCCTTGAGCACGGCATCGCGCTGGCGGCGAACAAAGAGAGTAAGCAGGGGAGTGAGATCTCCTGCGTCGGCTGCTTCGAGCGCGCCGATGTATTCTTTTCTGTCGGAATCGCGAATAACAAGAGGAAATAGCCCTTCCCGTAGGAACACCAGTGACGATAGTGCTCGCGCCACGCGGCCGTTACCATCTTGGAAAGGATGTATCTGGGTAAATCGATGATGTAACCACGCGGCTTTCACCTCTGGGGCATGGCTCCCTTCGGCTTCGTGGTACATGCGAACGAGAGCCTCCATCTCATCCTTGACCCATTCGGGTGGGCAATACGAATGAATCTCGCCATCTGGGCGGCGTGGATTGTTGGGGAGCGTCTTGTATTCACCCTTCTGTAGGGTGACGGGTATGCGACCGCCGGATCCGGTTACTGCTTCTGTATAGTCTTGGTGTGCTGTGAACTGTGCTTGAAGTCCGCGAATGAAGTGTTCAGTCAGCCCGTATTCGCCCTTGATATATCCAAAAAGACCCTCGACGATTCCAAGATGATCATTGATGACTGCTTGGATGTGTTCAGCGTCGCGTTGGGAGACTCCGCCACGATGGGCGATGGTCGACGACTCGATGCCTTGCTCGATGAGCACTTCGGTGACCCCGCGATCCCACGAATATAGGCGTTCGATGATTCCTGTTTCGATTGCCCACTCTCGTTGAAGTTTCTTGATGAACTCTCTGTAAGCACCATCTTGTTCGAGATTTTCCTTTCGTTCCTGCCAAACAGATGAGAGCGCCCGAAGTTCCGGAAAATTGTAGCTGTCTGCTGCCGGAAACGGCTGTATGCGCTGATATGTCATGGCCTTGATTTCCTAAAAATAAAGTTGCGTCTTTCTGCTATAGCGACTGCTCTGCCTGTTTTACCCCAGGATAGAGGACAGAAGACAGATTGATTTGGGCGCTTTGCGCCGAATGATGGACGAAGACCGAGCGCTTGGTTTTCCGTCTCCTCCCGGCGCGACGGTCTCGCCGGGAGAAGCGGCTTCATCCCTCATTGCCTCGCTCCAGGGTGTCCAGGGCCTTGGCGAGGCTGGCGACCGTTCGGCTGGGATTGCGCAGTTTATCCAGCCCGAACAGGCCGAGGCGGAAACTGCGGAAATCCGCCGGCTCGCCGCATTCCAGGGGCACGCCCGACGCCGCCTGAATGCCCGCTTCGACGAATTTTTTGCCCGATTGCATGTCGGGATCCTCGGTGTAACAGACGACGACTCCCGGCGATCGATAGCCGGCGGCGGCGACACTCGGATAGCCGCGGGCTTCGAGCAGATCGCGGACGCGGCGGCCAAGTTCCTGCTGCTCGGCGCGTGCCCTCTCGAAACCGTAGCGCTCGTTTTCCAGCATGACATCGCGCACCGCCGCGAGCGTATCGGTGGGCATCGTCGCGTGATAAGCATGGCCGCCGTTTTCATAGGCTTCCATGATGTTCAGCCATTTTTTCAGATCGATGGCGAAGCTGCTGCTCGTCGTGCCGTCGATACGCGCGCGCGCGCGCTCGCCAAGGGCGACCATCGCGCCACAGGGCTGTCCGCTCCAGCCTTTCTGCGGCGCGGTGATGATGAGGTCGACATCGTTGGCCCGCATGTCCACCCAGACGCACCCGGAAGCGACACAATCGAGAACGAAAAGCGCGTCGACTTCGCGCGCGGCGGCGCCCACGGCGCGAATGTAATCGTCCGGCAAGAGGATGCCGGCGGAAGTCTCGACATGCGGAGCAAAAACGACCTCCGGTCTTTTCTCGCGGATGGCGGCGCAGACTTCATCCAGCGGCGCGGGAGCAAAGGGCGCCCTGGAACCACTGCCCTGCTGCCGCGCCTTGAGGACGATGCTTTCGGAAGGGATGGCGCCCATGTCGAAAATTTGCGTCCAACGGTAACTGAACTGCCCGTTTCTCAATACCATGACTCTTTTGCCGGTGGCGAACTGGCGGGCGACGGCTTCCATGCCGAAGGTGCCGCTGCCGGGAACGATGGCGACCGATTTCGCGCCATAGGTTTTTTTCATCAGCCGGGATATGTCGCGCATGACGCCCTGAAAGCGCTCCGACATGTGGTTCAGGGCGCGATCGCTATACACGACCGAGTATTCGAGCAGTCCATCGGGATCGGGAGCGGGAAGCAAGGCAGGCACGATTTTCTCCAGGGTTCAGGAACGGGATCCGGATTGTCGCAAGAAATGCGTGCCAATGTGAATCCATCCGGGATTATCAAATGCGCTTCGACCCCGGATTCAGGGAAATCATCGGCAAGGCGCGGGGGTTCTTCATGCTACAATTCGCCTCCGAAGGCCGGTGGCGTCTTTCTCCGAAGGTTCAGAGCGGGTGTAGTTCAATGGCAGAACTCCTGGTTCCCAACCAGATAACGAGGGTTCGATTCCCTTCACCCGCTCCACGGCGGCTCATCGTGGAGCGCGTCTTCGGGACGCTGAAAAAAGTAACCAGATGAATCGACGAACGATGCCAAGAAAAACCCGATCGGGGGCCATCCCGCCGCGCGTGGTTCAGCAGGACGAACCCTCATCGATCAGCGCCCAGGTTTATCGCCAGTTGCGCAGCGCCATCATCCGGGGTGAAATCAGTCCGGGGGAAAGGCTTTCCGAATCGGAGATCGCCCGCCAGTATTCGACCAGCCGGCAGCCCGTCCGGGAAGCCTTCATCAAGCTGGCCGAGGGGCGTCTGATCAGGATTCAGCCGCAAAGCGGCACCTTCGTCGTTCATATCTCCGTGACCGACGTGCTGGATGCGCGTTTCGTCCGCGAAGCCATCGAAATCGCCGTGACGCGCGAGGCCGCGACGTCCGCGTCGCTTTCGGCCATCGAGGAATTGCGCAGCCTGATCGAAAGGCAGCAGGCCGTCCAACCCGGACACAACGTCGAATTCCTCGCGCTCGACGAGGAATTTCATCGCTCCCTGGCCTTGTCGGTTGGTCACGCTCATGCCTGGCGCGTCATCGAAGGCATCAAGGCGCAGATGGACCGCATCCGTTACCTCAGCCTGGACGACGCAACGCCGATCCCCCGGATCATCGAGCAACACGAGCGCATCGTCGACGGCATCGAGGCGGGCGATCCCACCGAAGCGGCAGCGGCCATGCGTAGCCACCTGCGGGAAATCATCGTCTCCCTTCCGAACATCGCCAGCCGCTTCCCGGAATTGTTTACAACATAATCAGGAATCAGAGGACAGAAGTTTGAGAGGACAGAAGACAGGTGAGCTTGCGGCGCTTCGCGCCGGAGTGAGGACGAAAACCGAGCGCTCGGATTCAGAGGCCAGCGGTTGGAGACGGCAGAAGACTGAGAACCCGAACGCTCGGTTTTTCGTCCTTAGCCCGGCGCGAAGCGCCGCAAACCTATCTGTCTTCTGTCCTCTATCTTCTATCTTCTGAACCTGTCTTCTGTCCTCTGTCCTCTATCCTCTATCTTCTGAACCTGTCCTCTGTCCTCTCAAACTTCTGTCCTCTGACCCCTGCTAACCCCAGGACCTCGGCCCAGACGCCG
>JAITAJ010000347.1 GCA_031284185.1 Accumulibacter sp.
AAAATACCAGCAACTGGACACGCGAATCCGCGAGCGGCTCGATGCCATCGGCCCGCGCCTGATCGAAGCCACCGCCGCGACCCGGACGCCCGATGCCACCTGGCAGCGCGGCCTCGATCTGATCGAGACGATTGGACGGCGCGGCGCCTACTTCGCGCTGCTGCAACAGCATCCGCAGGCGCTGACGAAGCTGGCGGAGATCATCGGCAGTTCGGCCTGGGCCGCCGCCTACCTCACCCGTCACCCGATCCTCCTCGACGAAGTGATCGATCCGCGCCTGTACGACGTGGCCACCGACTGGGAAAGATTCCGGCGCGAACTCCTCGCGCGCCTGAACGGCGAATCCGGCGACACGGAACGCGAAATGGACGTGCTGCGCGAAGAGCATCACGCCCAGGTCTTCCGGCTGCTGGCGCAGGACATCGCCGGTCTGCAAACGGTCGAGCGCCTGGCCGACCATCTGACCCAGCTCGCGGACATCATGGTGCAGACGACGCTGGATCTGTGCTGGAAGCGCTTGCGCGACCGTCACCCGCGTCCCGGGCAGCCGCCCAGATTCGCGGTCATCGCCTACGGCAAGCTCGGCGGCAAGGAGCTGGGTTACGGCTCGGATCTCGATCTGGTTTTTCTGCACGACGACCCGGAACCGGGCGTCGGCGAAATCTATGCCCGCCTGGTGCGGCGCATGAATACCTGGCTGACCAGCCAGACATCCGCCGGTATGCTCTTTGAAACCGACCTCCGCCTGAGACCGGACGGCGACGCGGGCCTGGTGGTCTGTTCGGTGGAGGCGTTCCGCGAATACCAGTTGACGAAGGCGTGGCCGTGGGAATACCAGGCATTGACGCGCGCCCGTTTTTGCGCGGGCGACCCGGAAGCCGGCGGACGCTTCGAGGAAATCCGCAGGGAAATCCTGCGCCAGCCGCGCGATCTGGAGAAACTGAGGAACGACGTGCTGGACATGCGCCGGCGAATGCTCGGCGCGCACGCCTCGAACAGCGAGGAGGTCTTCGACGTCAAGCAGGATCCCGGCGGTCTGGTCGACGTCGAATTCATCGTGCAGTTCCTCGTCCTCGGCTACGCCCACACGCACGAAGCGCTCTGCGGCAATCTCGGCAACATCGCCCTGTTGGGCATCGCCGCCGAACTCGGTCTCATTCCGCGCGAACTGGCGGAACGGGTACGCGGCATCTACCGCCAATACCGCCGGACGCAGCACGCCCTCCGCCTCGACGGGTCGCGCTCGACGCGCGTGCCGCGGATGTCGCGCCGCGAGGACATCGAGACGGTGCGGGCGCTGTGGTCGCGGGTTTTCGGGGAAAACCGGGATTGACCGCGGCGGTCCGGTCTTGCGCGGGCGATCCATCCGCCCGGCCGTCACGAGGATCTCCGCCTTCCGTCCTCTGACTTTCTTCCCGAACCGTGTCACGGAATTTCTATATACTGACGACAATTTTTTTTCGCGTGATTGCCATCGGTTCCACAGGATAATAATGATCCATGAACATCGAACCTGCGGATAGTCTTTACAGCGTGTCCCAGCCCTTCGCCCTGAGAGGGGAATTGCATCAGAGCCTGACGGTCGGCCTGGGATTCGATCTGCTGACGCGGCGGGTGATTCCGGCGGCGCGGGCGATGGGCGCGGCGATGCAGGCCCTGTCGCCCGGCGAATGCCTGGACATGGGCCTACCCAAGCGGGAAGCGGAGTGGCTGATGGCGGCATCCGCCTTCACGCCGCAGGGCAAGGCGCTCACCTCGCTGGTGGCGCGGGTGCGCGTGGGCAAGACCGAGCGCCGCTTCCTGATCACCGGGAAGGCGGACGCCTCCGGTAAACCGCAGACCTTCACGAGCATGCCCATGAGTTGGAACGAGACCTTCGGCGCGCCCGGCCACCCGGAAAACCCCCTGGGTTGCGGCCTCGCGCCGGACGCGCAGACCGGGCGGGCGCGTCCGCCGCGCCTCGTCGGCGTCGAGGACCCGCATGGCCGTCCCGCCTGTCCCGGCGCCATGGGCGCGTGGCCGGCGCGCATGAGGAACATGGGAAGCCATGACGCGCATTGGCGGCAGACCCGTTGCCCGGACCTGCCCGACGATTGCGACCTCTCCTATCTGAACCTTGCCCAGCGCGCGCAGCGGCTGCCGGAACTGAAGGGGGACGAGGCCGTGTTCCTGTCCGGGGTTCATGCCGAGCACCCTGAAATACAGACCCGTCTGCCGGGAAAAACCGTGCGGGTCCACGTGCGGAGGGAAGGAAAGGCCGAAGAGGTGTCGATCCTGCCCTACGACACGCTCTGGCTCTTTCCCAACCAGCTCGTCGGGCTGTTGCTGGGCCATCTGCTGCTTCCCTGCTCGGACAGCGCGGGATCGGACATCGGGGCCGTCCGCTTCGAGGTGACGCCGCCCGATCCGGTGGAAGCCGCGCCGCCGCCGGACGCGCCCGAGGCCACGGCAACGCCGCCGAAAATGGTGGAAACGGCGGCGTCCGCGCCCGAAACCGAAACGCTCGCCGCGGGCGCGGCGGCGGCCAGCGCGCTCGCTCTTGCCGCCGCGCCGCCCGGCGCGAAAAGTGACGCGCCCCCGCCCGCCGAGGCCGCGCCGTCCCCACCCGCC
>JAITAJ010000395.1 GCA_031284185.1 Accumulibacter sp.
GACTCGTCGGCCTCGGCCACCAGGTAGTCGCCCGAGCCGAGGCGGGCGTTGGCGCCGGCGGCATTGAGCCGTCCGCCGATGACGAAGGTCGGGTCCATGCCGCCTTCGGCCAGGATCGAGGCCACCAGGCTGGTGGTGGTGGTCTTGCCGTGCGTGCCGGCCACGGCGATGCCTTGCTTCAGACGCATCAGTTCGGCGAGCATCTGGGCGCGCGGCACCACCGGAATCTTGCGCGCGCGCGCCGCCCGCAGCTCGGGATTGTCGTCGCCAACCGCGGTCGAGACGACCACGGCATCGGCCTCGCCGACGTTATCCGCGGCATGGCCGGTCAGCACGCGCATACCCAGACCGGCCAGCCGGCGGGTCGTGGCGTTGTCGGCGAGGTCCGAACCGCTGACGCAAAAACCCAGGTTCGAGAGCACCTCGGCGATGCCGCTCATGCCGGAACCGCCGATGCCGACGAAATGAATTTTCCTGATCTTGTGTTTCATGTCCCGCTCATTTCTTCGCAGACGCGCGCGAGCGTCTCGGCCGCCTCCGGCCTGGCCAGCGCACGCGCGCGCTCGGCCATGCGCAGCAACTGCGCGGACGCGCATTCCCGGATGAGCGCCGCGACCGCTGCCGGTGTCATCTCGTCCTGCGGCAGCAGCACGGCGCCTCCCGCGGACGACAGAAACCGGGCGTTGGCCGTCTGGTGATCGTCCACCGCGTGCGGGAAGGGCACCAGGATACCGGCGACGCCCGCCGCGGCCAGTTCGGCCACGGTCAGCGCGCCCGACCGGCAAAGCACCAGATCGGCCCACGCATAGGCACCGGCCATGTCCTGGATGAACGCCACGCAATCGGCGCGCACGCCGGCAGCCGCATAATTGGCTTCGAGCGTCGCCAGATGTTTTTCGCCGGCCTGATGGATGACCGCCGGACGTTCCGGCTCGGGAATCAGAGCCAGGCCCCTGGGCACCGTCTCGTTGATCGCCGCCGCCCCGAGGCTGCCGCCGAGCACCAGCAGGCGCCGTGGCGCCGTCGCGTCGCGGCGGGCGAAACGCGCCGCCGGTTCCGGCAGTCCGGTGATCTCCGGGCGTACCGGGTTGCCGACCCAGCGGCCCTTCGGCAAGGCATCGGGAAAGCCGCAGAAAACACGGTCGGCCACCCTGGCGAGAACCCGGTTGGCCAGGCCGGCGATCGAATTCTGTTCGTGGATCAGCAGCGGACGCTTCAGCAGCGCGGCCATCATGCCGCCCGGGAAGCTGACGTAACCGCCCATGCCGAGGACGACGTCGGGCCGGATCCTGCGGATTTCGCAAAATGCCTGCCGGAAGGCGGAGAGGAGGTTGAGCGGCAGCAGCAGCTTGCGCAGCAGCCCCTTGCCACGCAAGGCGGCAAAGCGAACCCAGGCCATTTCGTAAGCGCGCGCCGCTACCGTGCGCGCCTCGAAGCTGTCGGGATTACCCATCCACACGACTCTCCAGCCACGGCCACGCAGGAGGTCGGCGACCGCGAGACCGGGAAAGACGTGACCGCCCGTGCCGCCGGCCAGGATGAGCAGGGTCTTGCTCATAATTTCGCCCCGCGCATGAGCTGCCTGTTTTCCCAATCCACCCGCAAAAGGACGGCCAGCGCCACGCAGTTGGCGAGGATGCCGGAGCCGCCGAAACTCATCAGGGGCAGGGTCAGGCCCTTGGTCGGCAGCAGCCCCATGTTCACGCCCATGTTGATGAAGGCTTGCACGCCGAGCCAGATGCCGATGCCTTGCGCCACCAGCGCCGGATAGACCCGGTCGAGCGCGACGCATTGCCGTCCGATGACGAAGGCGCGTTGCACTATCAGGCCGAACAGGACGATGATCACGATCACGCCCGCGAAGCCGAGTTCCTCGGCGATGACCGCAAGCAGGAAATCGGTGTGCGCTTCGGGCAGATAGAACAGTTTTTCGACACTGGCGCCCAGGCCGACGCCGAACAGTTCGCCCCGCCCGAAGGCGATCAGCGCGTGCGAGAGCTGATAGCCGCGCCCGAAGGCGTCCGACCACGGGTCCATGAAACCGAAGATGCGATCGCGCCGATAGGGCGAGATGACGATCAGAATCGCAAAGGCCAGCATCAGCACCATGATCAGCACGGCGAACAGGCGGGCGCGCATTCCGCCCAGGAACAGGATGCCGATGGCGATCAGGATGATCACCACGAAAGCGCCGAAGTCGGGTTCCTTGAGCAGCAGCACGCCGACCGCCACCATGGCCACGGCCATCGGCAGAAAAGCCTTTTTCAGGTCGCGCATGTACGGCATCTTGCGTACCGTGTAATCGGCGGCGTAGAGCACGGCGAAGAGTTTCATCAGTTCCGACGGTTGCAGGTTGGCGATGCCCAGGGGCAGCCAGCGGCGCGCGCCGTTTATCTCGCGCCCGATCCCCGGGATCAGCACCAGGGCCAGCAGCACGAAACCGGCGACGAACAGCCACGGCGAAGCCGTCTGCCAGGTCTGTAGAGATATCTGGAACGCCAGCCCGCCGGCGATCAGTCCGATGACCAGGTACACGCTGTGGCGGATCAGGAAATAGGCGGGATGATTGCCGGTGCTTCTGCCGGCTTCGGCGATGGCGATCGATGCCGAATAGACCATCACCATGCCCAGCAGCAGCAGGATCAGCCCGCTCCACAACAGGGTCAGGTCGATCTCGGGAGAACGGCTGAAACGAGCGCCGACAGCAAGCGGCATCATCGCGCCTCCGCTTGCAGCGTGCGTACCAGGCCGACGAATACTTCGGCGCGGTGAGCATAGTTGCGGAACATGTCGAAGCT
>JAITAJ010000024.1 GCA_031284185.1 Accumulibacter sp.
GGGCGCTACGCGCCGGGTGAGAAACGCAAAACCGGGCGCGGGGTTATCTGTCTTCTGTCTTCTCCATATTTCTGTCCTCTGGAACCTATCCACTGTCTTCCAACCCCGATCGCTCGGTCTTCTGTCCTCACTCCGGCGCAAAGCGCCGCAAACTTACCTGTCTTCTGTCTTCTCCATATTTGTCTTCTCCATATTTCTGTCCTCTGTTTTCCTGATGCTGCCTGATTTTACGACACTGCTCGTCGAAACTTTAGGTTTTTAAAAAAATAAGTTCCAAAGTTCAGGGCATGAGTCGTTCAGGGCATGAGTCCACCGCGCGCGCCCTCCCCCTCCTCCTATGCCTATGGACGCGCGCGGCGCGCCCGAAAGCGGGCAGGATACCACCAACCGCCTTCGGGCGGTTTTTTTTGCAAGCGTTTCAGGGGACAGGGGGGGTCAGAAGACAGAAGTTTCAGAGGACAGAGGACAGAGGACAGAGAGGTTTGCGGCGCATGACGCCGCAAACATCTCTGTCTTCTGAACCTCTGTCCTCTGAAATTCCTTGCTAAACTCTGCCCATTTGGGCCGGTGAACGGCTGGACGGGAGCGGGTGATGGAAGACGGATCGGGCAGGGCGGAGAAAATCGGGCGGCTGGCGGCGCGCTTCGATGCGGGCGATCTGGCCGCCGCCGAGGATGTCGCGCGAGGGCTGGTCGCGGATGATCCGCGCGATGAGCAGGCATTGCATTTCCTCGCACAGATTCTCTTCAGGCAAGGACAAGCGAAAAAAATCGCCGATCTGACACAGGAAGCCGCCGATCTGATGAAGACGGTGCTGGAAATCGACCCGACCAACGCCTCCTACAACAACGATTACGGCGTGATGCTCGCGGCGCTCGGACGCTGGTGGGACGCGGCCGCCGCCTATGAGATGGCCTCGGTGCTCGACCGGAACCACTTCGACGCGCGCTTCAACCTGGCGCTGGCGCTCTTTCATATCGGGCAGAGGGAACGCGCGCGCGCCGGACTGGATCAGGTGCTGGCCTTGCGGCCCGATCTGCCGGACGCTCTGGCGCTCGACGGCGAGCTGCTGCGCGCGGAAGGCGAGCCGGCCAAGGCGGTCGAAGCGTTCAGGAAGGCCATCGAGCGCGGATCGGAAACGCCGATCGTTCATGTCAACCTGGGCCTGGCGCTCAGGGAAGCGGGACGCGACGAGGAGGCGCTCGAGGCCGTGCGCGTGGCTGAACGGATCGGCGACGCCGATGCCAACACCTGCTTTCAACTGGGCAACTTCTATCGAGGCGAGGGCAAGACGGGTGACAAGGATCGAGGCGAGGGCAAGACGGGCGACAAGGCGCTGGCCGAGCGTCATTATCGCCGGGCATTGGCCTTGTTCCCTGACTTCTCGGAGGCGTACAACAACCTGGGGCTGGTGCTGCGGGACAGTGATCCCTTGCAGGCGATGGAATGCTTCGTGTACGCGCTGATGAGCAATCCGGCCTGTGTGTCGGCGCACATCAATCTGGGCAGTATGCGCGCGCAAGACGGTCTGTTCGAAGCCTCCATCCTCAATTTCAAGTACGCGCTGAAGCTCGATCCGCGCTCGGTGAACGCGCGGAACGGCCTTGCCCTGGCGTATCAGTGCATGCATCGCCTGGACGAAAGCGAGCAAGCGTTTCGCCGCTCGCTGGAAGTCCAGCCGGAGGGCAGCGAAGCCCAAACCTGCCTGGGGGTTCTGTTGCTCCTGTGTGGCAGATATCGCGAAGGCTGGCCGTACTACGAAAATCGCTGGCGCGTGCCCGACCGCATCGAAAAACGGCCGGAATTCAGCCAGCCGGAATGGACCGGAGACGATCTCGGCAGCCGCACGCTTCTGGTGTACACCGAGCAGGGTTACGGCGACAACCTGCAGTTCGCGCGTTACCTGCCGCTTCTGCACCGGCGCTATCCACAGGCCAAACTTTACTACTGGTGCCTGCCACCGCTTTTGCGCCTGTTCAAGTCCCATGCCGCGGGTTGGGGCGTCGAGCTACAGGCGCGAACGGCGGAGCTGCCGCCGCTGTCGTTCGACGCGCGCGTCGCCCTGCTGTCGCTGCCCTTGCATTTGGATACGACGCTGGAGGACATTCCGGCCGACATTCCCTATCTCGCCTCGCCGCCGGAGCTCATTGAAAAGTGGGCGACGCGCCTCGGCCCGCTGCCCGGTAAAAGAGTGGGGCTGGTCTGGTCCGGCAGCGAATCCTATCTGTCGCAAAAGCGCCGTTCCGTGCGCCTGAAACAATTCGGCCCCTTGCTCGAGGTCGGTGGAATCCACTGGGTTTCCCTGCAAAAAGGAAAGGAGGCCGGCCAGATTGCCGAGGAAGACTTGACGGGCCGGATCATCGATGTGATGGACGAGGTCGAGGATTTCGCCGATACCGCGGCAATCATCGCCAATCTCGATCTGGTGATCGGCGTCGACACCGCGGTGCTGCACCTCGCGGGCGCGATGGGCAAGCCCGTGTGGCTGCTCAACCGCTTCGACACCGATTGGCGCTGGCTGCTCGAACGCGAGGATAGCCCATGGTATCCGACACTGCGGATTTTCCGGCAGACGTCCTTCGGCGACTGGGATTCGGTCGTGTCGCGCGTGGCGGAAACGCTGACCGGCTGGGTGATCGAGGGCGGCAGCGATCCGGTGTGGACGCTGGATGTGCCGGGAGCCTTGCTCAAAGCGGCGCCGGCGAGCGGAGCGGACGATTCGCCGGACGCCCGGGTGCTGGCGAAGCAGGTTTTCGGCGACGAGCGCCTGAACTACAGAATCGCTCACGCCCGGCACGGCTGGATGCTGGTCAACCCGAACGATGTCTATATCGGTCAGTCCCTGCTCGAATACGGTGAGTACAGCGAGATCGAGTCCGCATGCCTGCATCGCTGCCTGTTCAAACCCGGCCGTATCGTCGAGATCGGCGCCAACATGGGCAGCCACACCATCGGGCTGGCGAAGGCCGCGGCGGCCCGGGGCGAGCAGATGCTGGTCTTCGAGCCGCAGCCGGTCGTCTTCCAGAACCTGTGCGCCAATCTGGCGCTGAACGGCCTGCGCAACGTGCGCGCCTGGCCCTTCGCCTGCGGCGACGAAACGGGAATGGTAACGCTCGCCGAACCGGACTACGCCCGCCCTGGAAACTTCGGCGGGGTGGAGGTGAGCCGGACGGAGGATGGCCCGGGACGTGTCGCGGTGCCCTGCGTCCGCCTCGATGATTTCGTCGGCGAGGGAGACGTGGCGCTGGTCAAGATCGACGTCGAAGGTTTTGAACTCGCGGTTCTGCGCGGCGCCGACGAAACCCTGCGGCGCTGGCGTCCGATCCTTTACGTCGAGAACAACGGCGGTGACGAGTCGAAGGCCCTGATCGAATGGCTGTGGTCGCGCGGGTATCGCCTGTTCTGGCATATCCCGCCGCTGTTCAATCCGGGCAACTTTTTCGGCCGGCCGGCGAACCGCTATGGCAACATCGTATCGTGCAACATGATCTGCATGCCGAAGGAGTTTCTGGAGGGCGACCTGCCGGGACTGGACGAGATCGTCGATTCGTCGGAATACCCGCTCTCGCGCAAGTGAGCGGCTCGCCAGACCATCAGGCGCTTTTCCGGCTCGGGATCGACAGCCAGCAGGCCGGACGCCCGGATGAGGCGCGACAGCGCTACGAGGCCGCGCTGCGCGCCGCGCCGCCGTCATACGATCTCTTGCACAATCTCGGCATCGTGTGCAATGAGCTGGGCGATTTTCCCGCCGCGCGCGAGTATCTGGAACGCGCGCTGGCCTTGCGCCCGGATGCCCTCGTCACGCTCGACACGCTGGCGCGGATATGTCAGGACGGCGGCGACCTCGCCGCCGCGCTGGTCTGCTATGAGCAAGCGTTGCGCGTCGATCCGCGACACCACCGCAGCTTCGCCGGCATGGGCTGGGCTTTCGCCGACGCCGGCTGGGAGGAGGACGCGATCCGCGCCTTTGAAACCGCCTTGTCCATCGAACCCGATCAGCTCGAAGCCATCAACGGACTGGGCGTCCTGTACAGGCGGCAGGGGCGTTTCGATCTGGCGCTGGCTCGCTTCGAGCGCGCCCTGGCCCTGCGCCCGGACGATGCCGGGCTGCGACGCAACCGGGCGATGGTCCTGGGCGCGCTGGGACGCTTCGGCGAGGAAGAGGCCGTGTACCGTGAGATATTGGCGCGCGACCCCGCCGACGGCGACGCGCATTTCAATCTGGCCTGCGTGCTGCTGTTGACCGGCAGGCTATCGGAAGGTTGGCGCGAGTACGAGTGGCGCTTCACGTCGCGGCAGGGCGATTCGATCCGCCGTCCGGCGAGCGGCCTGCCGCGCTGGTCGGGCGAAGCCGTCGCGCGCGAGTCCTCGGGCCTCATCATTTACGCCGAGCAGGGATTCGGCGACGGCATCCAGTTCTGCCGTTTCGCGCCGTGGGTGGCCGAGCGCTTCGGCCGCGTCCGCCTCCAGACGCGCGAACCCTTGCGCCGGCTGTTCGAGCGCAGTTTCGGCGCGCAGATCGAAGTCGTCGAAAAAATGCCGGACGAGCGGGGCCATACGCATCATTGTCCGCTCTTGAGCCTGCCGCTCGCTCTGGGTGTGACGCTGGAAACCCTCCCGGCGGCGGTAGCTTATCTGCGCGGCGACGCGGAGAAGATTGGGCGCTGGCGCGAATGCCTGGCGGATGAGCCGCGGCTCAGGATCGGTGTGGCCTGGGCGACCGGAAAACGCGGCAGGCACAAGAAAAGTTTCGAGCTTAGCCCGGCATTGCTGGAGCCACTGTTTTCCGGTATCGACGCGCGCTGGGTGAGTCTGAACAAGGGAGTGCCCGACCCGGCGCAAGCCGCCGCGTTGCGGCGCGCCGGCGTCGCGGACTGGTCGGACGAACTCGCGGATTTCGACGACACCGCGGCCTTGATCGAAGCGCTCGATCTGGTGATTTCCGTGGATACGGCGGTGGCGCACCTGGCCGGCGCGCTGGCCAAGCCGGTATGGCTGCTCAACCGGGCGGAAAGCGAGTGGCGCTGGCTGGTCGATCGGACGGACAGCCCCTGGTACCCGACGATGCGCATCTTCCGCCAGAAGCAGAGCCGGCAATGGGAACCCGTGTTGCGCGACGTCGCCTGCGCCTTGCGCCCGTTGATTCGGCGGTAGCCCGGAATCGTGCCCTGGGCGAGGCCGGGGCCGCGAGCGCTCCGGCGCGAAATGCCGCGGAGTCGATTCAGGAAAGGGGACTCGCCGAGCGGCGGCGGGTCGATAATGGCGACGTTTTGCATCGTTGGCGCGTCCTCCGGACCGCGCTTCGTTCGTCCAGGTGACGCTTGTTATGTATGGGAGATTGCATGAACACTTATTACATCAACCTCGAATCCGAAACGGCCCGCCGAATATCCGTCGAGGAAAGTTTCCGCCAATACAATGACCGGAAAAGCCTGCTGACCCGGGTCGAAGCGGTCGATGCCGGAGAGATCGCCTCAAGAGCCACCCCCCCCCCCCCGGCAGAATCCGCGACGCCGAAAAGGCGTGCATTCTGAGCCATCGACGCGCCATCGACCTCTCGCGCCGCGATGGCGG
>JAITAJ010000115.1 GCA_031284185.1 Accumulibacter sp.
CGGTCGGCGAGGTCGTCGTGGGTGAGCAGGATTTGCGCGGTATGCGCGCCATGCGCGAAAAAGGCTTCCTGATAGATTTGCGCCAGCCCCATTTGCCCCACAGCGGCGCAGGCTTGCAGTTCGTGCAACACGCGCGGACGTTTTTCCCATCCCAAGCGCTGCATGCCACAGGCGATGGCGCCGGAGGAAACCAGCGCGACCTGTTGTCCCGCCTGCCGCAATTGAGCGATCTGCCGCACCCACCCGGCGATGGCCGCGTGATCGACACCCGCGCCGTTGCCGGTAATCAGCGCGGAACCGATTTTGATGACGAGACGGCGGATTTTTCCGGGCAGGGGCATTGTTCTGGAAACCAGGCGTTATCGGTCATGGACGTGGTGAAGCTTGCCCCTGAACATACTCGCCGCAATGGGCGAGTCGATCCATGCGGACAGGATGCCGTGGGAAGTAAGGCAAAGCGCGGCAATGATGACCGCAATCACGAAAGCCCCGGTCTGGATTGAGCAATCTTCTTGTTGGCTTCAGACATCTTGTCTTGCCTCGTCAGGTTCGGGATTCGACGCGCGCGCCAATTCTTCCAGCCGCGTCATGAGCGGGAAGATTACGTTCCGGCAACCTTCGCCAGAGAGGGCGGAAACGCAAAAATGCGGTCCGGCGAAACCGGATGCAGCGCGGTAAGCGGCGAGAAAATCGCCAACACGTTCTTCACGCGCATCTTCGGCGATCAGGTCCAGTTTGTTGAGCAGCAACCAGCGCGGCTTGGTCGCCAGCGCCGGATCGTATTTTTCCAGTTCCCGAACGATGGAGCGCGCGTCTTCCACCGGATCGGCCGCCGGATCGAAGGGGGCGAGATCGACCAAGTGCAACAGCACGCGGGTGCGTTGCAGATGTTTCAAAAAGCGGATGCCCAGTCCCGCGCCTTCGGATGCGCCTTCGATCAGGCCCGGCACGTCGGCGATGACGAACGAGCGGTTTTCATCCACGCGCACCACGCCCAGATTGGGATGCAGCGTAGTGAAGGGATAATCGGCCACCTTGGGCCTTGCCGCCGAAACCGCGCGGATAAACGTGCTTTTCCCCGCGTTGGGCAGGCCAAGCAGGCCAACGTCCGCCAGCACGCGCAACTCCATGCGCAGATCGAACTCCTCGCCCGCCTCGCCCTGGGTGCATTGGCGCGGGGCGCGATTGACGCTGGACTTGAAATGCAGGTTGCCCAATCCGCCCTTGCCGCCTTTGGCGAGCAGCACCTTCATGCCGTCGGCGGACAGATCGGTCAAAAGGACGCCGACGCGGTCGTCATAAACCGCCGTGCCGACCGGAACCTTGAGTGTGACGTCATCGCCCGCCGCGCCGTAGCAATCCGCGCCGCGCCCATTCTCGCCGCGCGGGGCGAGGAACTTGCGGGTGTAGCGGTATTCCACGAGGGTATTGATGTTGCGATCCGCGATGAGATAGATGCTGCCGCCGCGCCCGCCGTCGCCGCCGTCCGGCCCGCCCAGCGGGATGTATTTTTCACGGCGGAACGAGGCGACGCCGTTGCCGCCGTCGCCCGCCTTGACGTAAATCTTCGCTTCGTCGATGAATTTCATGCCAGAATCATCTTCTTTCCGGCGGCGGGCAGGTCTGGAACCGCGTCTTGTAGGCGGGAGAAAAGGAAATGGCGAGGATCGCGCCCCAGACGCACACGCCAAGGAACTCCAGCAGGAACGTGACGCCGAACTGCGTCACGCAGAAGTCGAGTACCGGCAGATAGGAGAGAAATGCCAGCGCGGTCGCCCACAACGCCAGGCGCGGCGCCCAGGCGCGCAGGCAAAAAAGGCCATAACAGGCGAAAGCGCTCGCCAGCAGGGTAACGATCAGGATCACGGCGGCCAACACCCCTCGCCAAAAGGGGAAGTCCACGACTTGGTTCTGCTCCGCCCGGAGAAAATCATCGGGAAGCGGCGGGACAAAGGACGAGACAAGGGCGGCGACGGTCAGCAGAATCGACGCGCTCAACAGGAGACGAAAGCGGTTTACGGTCATGGGGACTTCCGCGCGGGGTTGGAATATGAAAAACCCCATCCGTGCGGACGGGGTTTTTTGGGGGGTCTCGTTCCGGCCTTGCCTTATTGGGGATTGGCGGCGAGGATGCTGACGAAGCGGCGATTCTTCACGCCCTTGACGGCGAACCGAACCGTTCCGTCCTTCAGGGCAAAGAGGGTGTGATCCTTGCCGATGCCCACGCCATCGCCCGCATGGAACTGGGTGCCGCGCTGACGCACGAGGATATTGCCCGCCAGCACGAACTGACCGCCATAACGCTTGACGCCCAGACGCTTGGATTCCGAATCGCGGCCATTACGGGAACTGCCGCCAGCTTTCTTGTGTGCCATGTGTTTTTACTCCTTCGACTTCAAACCACGATCGCGTCAACACGCAATTCGGTGTAATTCTGGCGATGCCCCTGATGCTTCTGGTAATGCTTTCTGCGGCGCATCTTGAAAATCTTGATTTTGTCATGACGCCCATGCGACACCACGGTGCATCGGACGCTCGCGCCTGTCACCAGAGGGACGCCCACCTTCACCTCCTCGCCTTCGCCCAGCATGAGGACTTGATCGAGGGTGATTTCTGCGCCATCTTCCGCCGGTATCTGTTCTACTTTGAATTTTTGGCCGACGCAAACCCGATATTGTTTGCCGCCGGTTTTTACGACCGCGTACATGTTGGACTCCAAAACTGCGTGAAAAAGGGTGAGGATTATAGCGGCTCTCCGGCGGATGTCAAAACCTGCATATCCGGCGACATGCGCGCGCCAGTTTCGGGCTGGCCTGCCCGCCCGCCGACACAAAACGCCGCCGGCACACGGTTGCGCCGCCCGCCGAAAACCGGGATTACCCCGCCAGCAAGGAATTTGCCGCGCAAAATGGAGATCTGCCGCGCAAGCGCCGTTCTGAATCTTTATAATCTCCAGTTTTCTCTTCCCTTGTCGCCCATGGAACTTGCCAAGAGTTTTGAACCCGCGCGGATCGAATCCCGCCTCTACACCGAATGGGAAACCCGCGGCTATTTCGCCGCCGGGCTGGACACCGCCAGGCCCGCCGGGCAATCGTTCTGCATTCTGCTGCCGCCGCCCAACGTCACTGGCACCCTGCACATGGGGCATGGCTTCAACCAGACCCTCATGGACGCCCTCGTCCGCTACCATCGCATGCGCGGCGTAAACACCCTGTGGCAGCCCGGCACCGACCACGCGGGCATCGCCACCCAGATCGTGGTCGAACGACAGCTCGACGCGCAGGGCGTCTCCCGCCACGAACTGGGCCGCGAAAAGTTCCTGGAAAAAATCTGGGAGTGGAAAAAATACTCCGGCGGCGCGATCACCCGCCAGATGCGCCGCTTGGGCGGCAGCCCGGACTGGACGCGCGAACGTTTCACCATGGACGAGGGCTTGAGCCGCATCGTCACCGAAACCTTCGTCCGCCTCTACAAAGAGGGCCTCATCTATCGCGGCGAGCGCCTGGTCAACTGGGATCCAAAACTCAAAACCGCCGTCTCCGACCTCGAAGTGGAGAGCGAAGAAGAAGACGGTTTCCTCTGGCACATCCGCTATCCGCTGGCGGACGGCGGCGGCCATCTCACCGTCGCCACCACTCGCCCCGAAACCATGCTCGGCGACACCGCCGTGATGGTGCATCCCGAGGACGAACGCTACCGCCATCTGATCGGCAAAACGCTGCGGCTCCCGCTTGCCGGGCGCGAAATCCCCATCATCGCCGACGCCTATGTAGACAGAACATTCGGCACCGGCGTCGTCAAAGTCACCCCGGCGCACGACTTCAACGACTACGCCGTGGGCCAGCGCCACGGTTTGCCCGCGATTTCCGTCCTGACCCTGGAAGCCCGCATCAACGGCGAAGCCCCCGAAAAATACCGGGGCATGGATCGCTTCGACGCCCGCAAAGCCATCGTTGCCGACCTCGACGCCCTCGGCCTCTTGGAGAAAACCGAAAAGCACAAGTTAAAAGTGCCGCGCGGCGACCGCACCGGCGTCGCGCTCGAACCCATGCTCACCAGCCAATGGTTCGTCGCCATGACCAAACCCGGCGCGGACGGACAGAGCATCACCGAAAAGGCGCTGGAAGCCGTCAAGAGCGGCGAGATACGCTTCTACCCCGAAAACTGGGTCAACACCTACAACCAGTGGCTCAACAACATCCAGGACTGGTGCATCTCGCGGCAACTATGGTGGGGGCATCAGATTCCCGCCTGGTACGGCGAAAACGGCGAAATCTTCGTCGCCCGCGACGAAGCCGGAGCACGCCGCGAAGCCGAAGCCGCGGGCTACAAAGGCGCGCTCGTCCGCGACCCCGACGTCCTCGACACCTGGTACTCCTCGGCGCTGTGGCCCTTCTCCACCCTGGACTGGACGCCGGACTACCCGCAAAAATCCAACCCGGCGCTGGATTTGTACCTGCCTTCCACCGTCCTCGTCACCGGCTTCGACATCATCTTCTTCTGGGTTGCGCGCATGGTGATGATGACCAAACACCTCACCGGCAAAATCCCCTTTCGGCACGTCTACGTCCACGGCCTCATCCGCGACGCGGAAGGCCAGAAAATGAGCAAATCCAAGGGCAACGTCCTCGACCCCATCGACCTGATCGACGGCATCGGCCTCGGCGATCTCGTCAAGAAACGCACCACCGGCCTGATGAACCCCAAGGACGCCCCCAGGATCGAAAAGCGCACGGAAAAAGAATTCCCCCAGGGCATATTCGCCTTCGGCACGGACGCGCTGCGCTTCACCTTCGCCTCGCTCGCCGCGCCGGGCCGCGACATCAAATTCGACATGAAGCGTTGCGAGGGCTACCGCAACTTCTGCAACAAACTCTGGAACGCCACCCGCTTCGTCCTCATGAACGTGGAAGGCCGCGATCTGGCCGTGGAAGAAAACGCCGCGCGCGCCTTTCCCGACCGCTGGATCGAAAGCCGCCTGCAAAAACTGGCCGCCGAAATCGCGCGGCACTTCGCCAGCTACCGCTTCGACCTCATGGCGCAGGCGCTCCATCATTTCATCTGGGACGAATACTGCGACTGGTACCTCGAAATCGCCAAATGCCTCATGGACGGCGACAGCCCCAAGGACGGCGGCGCGGACAGTACCCGCGGGACACTCATTCGCACGCTGGAAACCCTGCTGCGGCTCGCGCATCCCATCATCCCCTTCATCACCGAAGAACTCTGGCAGCGCGTCGCGCCCATCGCCGGGCGCAAAACGCATGAGACCATCATGCTCGCCCCCTACCCGGAAGCCGATCCCGGCAAAATCGACGCCGACGCCGAAGCGCAAATGGAAACCCTCAAAGCCCACGTCTCCGCCTGCCGCAACCTGCGCGGTGAAATGGGCGTCTCCCCGGCCACACGAACCCCGCTGATCGTTGCGGGCAAGACCGGCGAAATCGGGAAAATCCAAGCCTTCGCGCCCATCCTCTCCGCGCTCGCCAAGCTCTCCGACATCCGCTACGCCGAAGACCTCCCCGCCAACGCGCTCGCGCCCGTCGCCATCGCTGGCGAAACCCGCCTGATGCTGGTCGTGGAAATCGACCTCGCCGCCGAGCGCGCGCGGCTCGAAAAAGAAATCGAAAAACAAGAAAAACAAGCGGCGCAGGCAAAAGCAAAGCTCGAAAACGAAAGTTTCATTGCCCGCGCCCCGGAGGCCGTCGTCGCCCAGGAAAAGGAACGCCTGGCGCAATCGGCGGCGACGCTGGAAAAATTAAGGGGGCAATGGGAAAAAATCAGGCAGACTCATGTTTGCAACCATTCCCATGAAGGAAATAGACTGTCGCGTCCCTGATGATTCAATACAATTTTTACGTTGACCGCTGTTTTTCGCGCATGAGGTCATCCCCCGGAGCGTCAAAAAACCGCCCATGACACAACCGGAAGAGCAACCGCGTATGCCGAATTCCGCCCTCAGGCTCGACAAGTCCGGCGCGCCCTTCATTTCGAGGAGCAGCCTGCTTTCCGCGTCCCGCGGGAAGGCTTTTCTTTTTTACACCTGCATGTTCATCACGTCCTGGTAGGCGCTGACCAGGCGGTTCCTGACCTGCACCATTTCCTGGAAGGAAAT